>CAMTVU010000101.1:0-30220 GCA_947085245.1 uncultured Chitinophagaceae bacterium
TTGCCGCAATGGGTAAAAAATTTCAACGGAAAAAAAATTGTTGATGGATTTTATCAAAACGGATGGAACACCCTGTATCCCATTGCAACGTATGTGCAAAGCAGTAAAGATGAAAATGAGTTTGAAGCCAAACCTTTCGGTAATGATCAAAAAGGATTTCCTTATGATCTGAAACGCTTTGCAGGTAAGAACTACGGAAACATTTCGGTAACCCCTTTCGGCAATACAATGACCATGATGCTTGCAAAAGATGCCATCAGCAATGAAGAGATGGGTAAAGATTCAATTACTGATTTCCTGGCTGTAAGTTTTTCCAGTCCTGATTATATTGGTCATTCTTTTGGCCCCAATTCCATTGAAGTGGAAGATACATACCTGCGTTTGGATAAAGACCTGGGTGAGTTGTTTGATTATTTGGATAAGATGGTTGGTAAAGGACAATACTTAACCTTCTTAACGGCAGATCATGGGGTGGCGCATATTCCCGGCTATTTAAACGAAAATAAAATACCCGGCGGGGCAGTGGATGATAATAAAATGGTGGATGATCTTAATACACTGCTCAAAGAAAAATATGGAAAAGGAAGTATTGTGTTGAGTGCATACAATTACCAGATCAGTTTGAACCACACATTGATTGATACTGCAAAATTAGACAGGGATAAAATTGTTGAAGATGTGATCAGCATTGTAAAAAATATTAAAGGTGTTGACAGAGTTTTTGAAATGAATGAACTGATGGAGCAACCCATGAATGCAGATATAAAAAACAGGCTGGCAAATGGCTGGCACCCCAAACGCAGCGGTGATATCCAGGTCATTTTTTCACCCGGATGGATTGATGGTGGTAAAACAGGCACAACACACGGGCTTTGGAATCCTTACGACAGTCATATTCCATTGCTTTGGTATGGATGGAACATCAAACCCGGCAAAACTTACCAGGAAGTATATATGACTGATATTGCTGCAACACTGGCAGCGCTGTTGCATATACAGATGCCCAGCGGTTGTGTAGGTAAACCAATACTTCCTGTTGTTCAATAATGTTACAGGTGTAGCATCCCTCTCTTTTGGAGAGGGACGGGAGGTCAGACGATTAATGTCTGACTCCGACCAAAGCGTCGGAGGTGAGGCCTCAGATGCCCAATGGTTGTGTAGGTAAACCAATACTTCCTGTTGTTCAATAAGCATTCAACAGTCTGAAGATTTAGCAGTCGGGTTTCAACTGGCACTAATCTTGGCACTTATATAAAACATTGCAGAAAGCCCCTGAAAGAGGGGCTTGTCTGTCATTTTGACTAAAGAAAAAACTATGAACGAAAAGAATTTATTCCTGAGACCAGACGATGAAGATGTTGATTTCCTTCCAATCATTCCATTAAACGAAGCAGAGTCTGACGATGACGATGAGGTTGAAATACCTTCCGAATTACCCATTCTCCCTTTACGAAATACAGTTCTTTTTCCCGGTGTTGTGTTACCTATTACCGTTGGAAGGGATAAAAGTATAAAAGCGGTAAATGAAGCATACAAAGCTCACAAATTTGTTGGAGTAGTAGCCCAGAAGGACAGCAGTGTTGAAGACCCAACGATGAAAGACCTGGAAGATATTGGTACCATTGCTAAAGTAGTGAAGCTCATCAAAATGCCCGACGGAGGAACAACGGTGATCATACAGGGAAAGAAAAGATTCAAGATCGTATCCATTACATCAGAAGATCCTTTCTTTAAGGCAGGCATTGAAGTGTTGAAAGAAGAACCCACACCTGAAGATGAAATATTTAAAGCATTGTCGGGATCCATTAAAGATATGGCTGCACAAATCATTCAGCTATCGCCCAATATTCCAAGTGAAGCATCCATCATTTTAAAGAATATTGAAAATCCCTCTTTCCTGATTCACTTTGTAAGCAATAACCTAAACAGTGAAATTGCAGAAAAACAAAAATTGCTTGAAACACAAAACATCAGGCAAAGGGCTGAGTTGTTGCTTACACTTTTACAAAAAGAATTGCAATACACCGAGCTCAAGAATAAAGTAACCAACAAAACAAGAACAGAATTGGATAAGCAGCAGCGGGAATATTTTCTGCAGCAGCAAATGAAAAGTATCAAAGATGAGTTGGGTGGCGACAGCAATGATCTTGAGATACAGGAAATGAAGAAAAAAGCTGAGACGAAGAAATGGCCCGATACAGCGAAAGAAATGTTCAAGAAAGGAATTGAAAAACTGGAGCGCATGCATCCTTCAACTCCTGATTATTCGGTGGTGTACAACCACATGGATCTGATGCTGGATTTGCCATGGAATGAATTCACTGTTGATCAGTATGATTTGAAGAAAGCAAAAAAAGTACTGGATCATGATCATTATGGAATTCAAAAAGTAAAAGAACGCATTCTTGAATACTTAGCGGTGCTGAAGTTGAAAGGAGATATGAAGAGCCCCATTCTTTGTTTGCTGGGCCCTCCCGGTATTGGTAAAACATCGTTGGGAAAAAGTATTGCATCAGCATTGGGTAGAAAATACGTTCGCATCAGTTTGGGAGGTTTGCATGATGAAAGCGAAATCAGGGGGCATCGTAAAACATATATCGGCGCTATGCCGGGACGGATTTTACAATCCATCCGTAAAATAAAATCATCCAACCCTGTAATGATCCTTGATGAAATTGATAAACTGGGCAGCGATTTTCGTGGCGATCCTTCCAGTGCATTGCTGGAATTATTGGATCCTGAACAGAACCATACGTTCTATGATAATTATCTTGAGATGGAATATGATCTCAGCAAAGTATTATTTGTAGCAACTGCAAACAGTCTTGCATCCATTCAACCTGCGTTGAGAGATCGCCTGGAAATTATTGATCTGAGCGGTTATGCAGTGGAAGAAAAAATTGAGATCGCAAAAAACTATCTTGTTCCCAAACAAAAGGAAGCACATGGTTTATTGAAGATGCCGTTTAAGATCAGCGATACGGTGTTGCGGAAAGTAATTGAAGACTATACAAGAGAAAGCGGAGTGAGGGAACTGGATCGTCAATTAGCATCACTCATGCGTTCGCAGGCCAAAGAAGTTGCCATTAAAGGTAAACTCAAACCAACCTTAACGGCCAATGACATTGAAAGGATATTGGGCAAGCCCCGCTACAGCAATGAACTTTATAAAACGGCAAACATGCCCGGTGTATCGGTTGGTTTGGCATGGACGGCAGTAGGTGGTGATATTCTTTTCATTGAAACAAGTTTAACGGATGGTAAAGGCGAACTGCGTTTAACGGGTAATCTTGGCAATGTAATGAAGGAAAGCGCAACAACAGCTTTGAGTTACTTACAGGCCAATGGAAAAAAACTCGACATCAATCCGGAAGATTTTCAAAAGAAAAATATTCACCTGCATGTACCCGAAGGCGCTGTGCCCAAAGATGGTCCCAGTGCAGGTATCACCATGCTGGCATCTATCTCCAGTGCATTCACCGGCCGCCGGGTAAAACCATTTTTAGCGATGACGGGTGAAATTACACTCCGTGGACAGGTATTGCCCGTAGGAGGAATTAAAGAAAAAATTCTTGCAGCAAAAAGAGCAGGCATTAAAGAAGTGATCATGTGCTGGCAAAATGAAAAAGATGTACAGGAAATCAATTCACACTACATCAAGGGAATGAAATTTCATTATGTGAAAACCATGCAGCAAATGCTTGACCTGGCTCTTGTATAAGTTGTGATTTATGAGCAACTGCAAAAACATTTCCCCCATCTCCGTGGGGGATTTTTTTTAAATATGATGAATACCCCACAATAATATTGCTTCTTAAAAGAGGCTGTCTCAAAAGTCGTCATTGCGAACATAGTGAAGCAATCTGCAAAAATTGATCAATTGATAAACAGATAAATTGCTTCGGTCGTTCCTCCCTCGCAAAGACGTTTAACGACTTTTGAGACAGCCTCTTTAACTGTCTGCCTTGTCTTCAAACGTTTTTAATTAAATTACACTCTGTCACCAAGCTGTTATATGATTCGATTGATTTTATTTGCAAGCGCTCTCTTTTTTTCTGCAAGCCTGTTTTCACAAACACTTGGCGGCAGAAGCGCTTATAATTTTTTACGGTTCCCTGCATCACCTCAATTGGCAGCATTAGGTGGAATCAATCTCACCAATCAATCCAATGATCTTTCACTGGCTTTTCAAAACCCCGCCCAGCTTGATTCACAGATGCATACACAAATGGTGGCCAATTTCAATTCATTGTATGCAGGTGTTAAGAATGTACACTGGATGCTGGCTTACCGTCATCCCAAACTGCAAACAAATTTTGCCGCCGGAATTTTCTATTTTGATTATGGCAACACACAACAAACAGATGCAGCAGGAAATATATTGGGCAGTTACAAACCAAGTGATTTTGTTATTCAGCTTACTGCAAGCCGTGAATATTTAAACAAATGGAAATATGGTTTATCGTTGAAATATCTTGCAAGCAATTATGGTATCTATCGTTCCAATGCAATAGCGGCTGATGTGGGTGTATTGTACAGGGATACTGCTAATCTGTTGCAGGCAAGCGTGGTGGCGGTGAATATGGGCGGGCAGTTGAAACGTTACAATCCAACAGAACCGGAAGAGTTGCCTTTTGATTTGCAGGTGGGCATATCCAAACGACTGGCGAAAGCGCCCATCCAATTTTCAGTAACGGCACATCATCTGCATCGCTTTGATATTTTTTATAACGATACCCTGTTTAATAATGAGAATGGTATTAATAATCCACGCAACAGGAAATTCACTTTTGATAAAATGTTTCAGCATTTTATTTTCTCCACACAGATATTAATTGGCCAGCGGGTAGAAGTAACGGCAGCATATAATATTCTCAGGGGAAAAGAATTGCGTATCAGCAATACAGCAAACGGGTTAACAGGTTTTTCATTGGGAGCAGGAGTAATACTGCCCAAGCTGCAACTGCGTTATGCAAGAACATATCTTCAAAATAATATTTCCTACAACCAGCTTGGTTTAAATATTCCGCTCAATAAATATTTTGGTTTGGGCGATTGGGGTGAGAAGATAGGGTGGTGAATATAGTTTTGAGTTTGTAGTTTTTAGTTCTTAGTTGGTATTAATTAATATCAAATCAAAATTTTAAATGAAGAAGAAAGTAACTTCAACGTCAAGTATGAAATACATATTCATCGTGCTGGCCTCAATTATATGTTGTGAAAGATTGGTTGCACAAAAGCAATTGAAAAAAGAATGTTTTGAGCCTATAATTAATTCTGAGAATGTATTTTCTAAAATTCAAATACCTCCCTCTTTCATAGGAGGTTCAAATACGTTCAAATGTTTTTTAAATAGCTCAGGAGGGTTTGCTTTCCTTGCTAGTGAATTATTGAGTAAAGATTCAGTTTATTTTGATACGGCCCGTGTACGTTTCATAGTCAGTAAATATGGAGTAATGAGTAATCTTTCAGTTACAAAATGTCTTTCAGAATCATACTGTAAAGAGGTTTATCGGGTCATAAAACTATCTGCCTGTAGTTGGACTCCGGGAAATTTCAGCGGCAGGTATGTTAATGGGTGGGTACAGATGGATTTATTTTTTCATTTAAAACGAAACCAGGATAATTCTGTACAAAAGACTATATCATTTAAACATTATGACTACAAAAACGATGATTAAAGTGATTGCCGAAAAATGTTTTAATAGTTAAGTAAGTCAGGGCTGTGAATGGGAATCTCCCCCTTTGGGGGAGTTTGAGGGGGCCGCATCTCTCTTTATTTTATCACCAAACAACAACTCCACGAGTATATTGTAAATGAAATGAGCAATCATAGGTAATAACAATCCGCCGCTGATCCAGGCTAAGAACTGAAATCCTATTGCAAAAGGAATGATCTGTATAATTGCTTTTTCACCCTGTGTGCCATGACCAAAAGCAAAAACAATGGCACTCAGCAGCGCTGCTGCTATCCAGATGTTTTCGGTATAGCTCATGATCATGTTGAACAACACGCCACGGTAAATATATTCTTCGCAAAAAGCAGCAACCACACAAGCCAGCACCCATATTAACCTTTCCATTGCTGTATCGGGCAGTATATGATGCAGTGTGCTTTCATCTTTATCTTTTGAAAATTTTTGTGAAATCCATGCAAGACTTAAAGCAAGAATAATTAAACCGGCAGAAGCGGCAATTGATTTTACGGTAAACTCACTGTTCAGCGAGAATTTTATCTCTTCACTTCTTGCCGCAAAATAAGCCAGCACACAAAGGACGACCTGCATGAGCATGGATTGCAGGTACACAGGAATCTTGGCAATCTGTGCACCTTCCAACTCTTCTTCCATTTTTTTGATGTTCTTATAACTGAGCGCCGTCAAAAAAGGAAGACCTGCCGCAATGATGATGATAAACAATAAACTCATAGTACGTTCTTTGCCCGTTTTACTACTTCGCTGAAGCTACGTAGTACGCCGTAATAATTCTTCATGCAGTTGTACTATCTGTGGTAAAATCATTTGCTGTTCATCATTGTTGATGACGAAATCGCACAAACGAATTTTAACTGCTTCAGCAATTTGATTGGCCATTCTTCTTTTCACTTCATCTGCCGTTACACCGTCACGGTCCATCACACGTTTAATGCGGATGGCTACAGGTGCAGTAACGCCAATTACATAATCCAATCCTTCTGCTGAACCGCTTTCAAACAGTAAAGCCGCTTCTTTAATAACATAAACCGACTGTTGCCGGCTGAACCATTGTACTGCATCTGCAATGGTTGCAGGATGCACAAGGCTGTTGAGCAGCTTCAGTTTTTCTTTATCAGCAAATACAATGGAAGAGAGATGCTTGCGGTTTAGTTTTCCATCAATATATGTGTCTTCACCAAAATGAAAAATGAGCTGTTGTTTCAACAGCTCATTTTTATTCATGAGTTCTTTTGCTTTATCATCTGCATAATAAACAGGAATGCCCAGTACCTCAAATACTTTTGCAACAGTGCTTTTACCGCTGCCAATTCCGCCTGTTAATCCTATTTTTAACATAGTCTTTTTTAAGCCGATAGTCATTAGTAGTTAGTCTGAACTTTCTACAAGCTATCTCAAAAGTCGTCATTGCGAACGTAGTGAAGCAATCTGTCACAATTTAGATTGCTTCGTGCCTCGCAATGACGTACTTTTTAAAGTACATTCTGCAAAAAAACGACTTTTGAGATGACTTCTAATGACTACCGGCTAACTACTACCGGCTATTTATTACTTCTTCACTTCAGCAACTTTGTTCAACTGGTTTGTCCACTCCATGCTGATAGAGCTGCGTTCAATCTTGATATAACTGCCGGGGTTGATCTCGAGTGAAAGTGTATTGTCATCATTCACTTTGTTTACCACACCATGAATGCCGGCAATGGTTACCACTTTATCGCCCTTCTGCAAATTATCAATAAATGATTTTTGCTGCTTTGCCTTTTTAGCTTGCGGACGGATCATGAACATCCAGAACACCAGGATCATCAATCCGAGAAATAACAACTGAATGGTTCCGCCTCCTGATTTAGCATCGCCTGCAAGTAGAATGAATAAGTTCATCATTATTGTATTTGTTTTTTATTTTTTGGGAAGTACTTCACCTTCAAACAAAAGATTGGTTACCTGTACTTTTGTATTGCAGGTTACATTTAAAAATTTAGATGCTTTACCAACACGGCCAACACTGTTAAACTCTGCCGTGATCTTTCCTTCCTGGCCGGGAGCAATGGGCTCTTCGGGTTTAGACGGAACGGTACAGCCACAGCTTGCAGTTACGTTTGTGATCACAAGCGGTTTGCTGCCGGTATTTTTAAAATGGAAAGTGATTACCACTTTTTCTCCATCGGTTATTTTACCAAAGTTTTGAATTGAATCCATCCACTCAACAGTTGTCCAGTTGGCAGAATCACTCAAAAAAGCTTCCTGCTCTTTTGCTTTCGCCTGTGGGTCATTGGGCTCTTTTGGATTTTTTGTTACATTCTGGCAGGCCGCCAGCAGGGTAATGATTGTACTTAAAATAAACAGTTTCTTCATAAAAGATTTATTTATTGCATGCAAATGTAAAGGAAAGCTTTCACTACGTTTTCTTAAAAGCTACTTTATGCAGCTTGTTTTGGGCAACGAGGTCTTTATGAATACTATCAAGAATACCATTGACAAAATGACCACTTTGGGGGGTGCTGTAATCTTTGGCCAGGTCAATGTATTCGTTGATGGTTACTTTGGGCGGAATGGTTTCAAAGAAAAGAAACTCACAAACACCCATCCGCATCAGGATCATATCAAGAGTTGCCGTACGTTCAGGATCCCAGTTTTGCAGTTTGCTTTTAATATACGTGCTGCATACTTCTTCTTTTTCAATAACACTCACAAGCAGGTCTTTGGCATACTTCATTTTTTCTGCACTTATAAAATGCTGAAAGTCGTTGCTGTGTGGTTTTTGCAGAAAGTTGAGCATAAGGAGGTTTATCATTTCACAATCATCTTCCCAATGCAGAAAATGTTCTTCAATAAATGAAACGAAATCATCATTTGGCAGCATCAGGTCGGTGAAAATAAATTCCAGTATGTCTTTTTCATCTTTCTTTTCACGAAGGGCTTTACCAATGTATTCTTTATACACATCGGTTTCAACCAGTTCCTGGTATAATTTCTTTACCCACTCATCATGGGTAAGCAATTCCGTTTTTAATTCTTTGATTACTTCTTTATAGGAGGGGTGTTCCATTATTTGCCACAACAACTGGTTACCGGCAAGTTTTGTATTCACTTTCAGATCTGCTGCTGTAGGCAGGTGTTTGGATGCACGTTGAAGGGAATCCCTTTCAGCATAGCGGGCCACTTCTGTTAACAGGTAAATGAGGAAAACAAAAAGCTGGCGGCTCTGATCCAGATGCTTGTCAAGCGTTCTTACGGCTTCTTCTTTTGTAATATCACCTTCTCTTGTAGAACAGGTGTATAGCGTTTGCATCACCTTAACCCGTATATTTCTTCTGCTGATCATTTCTTAAAGAACTTTTTTGAGAAGCGGCAAAGATAAGAAAGCGGGGTTTGTTATCCATCGAAAGAAAAAAAGAAAGAACTGAAAATTTGTCCTTTTTTTCTGCCAAAAAATTTTACCAAAATCCCGTTTCACGCCAATTCTGAAAAATTTTCGCATTCTGGCGTGCTGGCACTGTATTCGCTTACCTTCGCATGCCCCTAAAGGGTGCTTATATTAATTATTTTAAAACTAAAAAAACGAATAACTATGGCTAAGAAGGTAAGTTATGAACTCTATGATGACAGGGTTCTTATTAAGCCTGCTCCCGCAGAAGAAAAAACTGCAGGTGGAATCATCATCCCCGATACAGCTAAAGAGAAACCACAAAGAGGGACAGTGGTTGCTGTTGGACCTGGAAAGTATGCAGAACAAACTGGGAATTTAATTCCTTTGAACCAGAAAATTGGAGATGTTGTTCTTTATGGTAAATATGCAGGTACAGAAATTGACGTTGAAGGCGAAGGTTACCTGATCATGAGAGCATCTGATATATTAATGAAAGCTCCTAAGTAATCAGTAAGTACAAGTGTGCAACGCAACAAATGATGAATATTGTGTTGCTGCCGGGAACAAAAAACTATAAACTCCAAACTCAAAACATTTATTATGGCAAAGCAAATCTTCTTCGATCTGGAAGCAAGAAATAAAATGAAAAAAGGTGTTGACACTTTAGCCAACGCTGTAAAAGTAACACTCGGACCGAAAGGTCGTAACGTAGTGATTGAAAAGAAATTCGGCGCTCCGGCCGTAACCAAAGATGGTGTAACGGTAGCCAAAGAAATTGAACTGGAAGACCTTGTTGAAAACATGGGCGCACAAATGATGAAAGAAGTAGCCAGCAAAACGGCTGATGTTGCAGGTGATGGTACAACAACTGCAACGGTACTTGCACAGGCAATTATTACAGAAGGTTTAAAGAATGTAGCTGCAGGTTCAAATCCAATGGATCTGAAACGTGGTATTGATAAGGCTGTTGAAAAAGTTATTGAAAACTTAAAAGCTCAGTCTCAGGCGGTAGGGAACGATATTAAAAAGATTGAAGCGGTGGCAACAATTTCTGCCAACAACGATCCCACAATTGGTAAGCTCATTGCTGAAGCCATGCAGAAAGTTGGTAAAGATGGTGTGATTACCGTTGAAGAAGCAAAAGGAACTGAAACAGGAATTGATATTGTTGAAGGTATGCAGTTTGATCGTGGATACATCTCTCCTTACTTTGTTACCAACAGTGAAAAGATGGAAGCTGAATTGCAGAACCCGATGATTCTCATTTATGACAAGAAGATCTCCACCATGAAAGACATCCTACACATTTTGGAGAAAGTTGCTCAGAGTGGCCGTCCTTTACTGATCATTGCAGAAGACCTGGAAGGTGAAGCATTGGCAACATTGGTGGTAAACAAATTGCGTGGTACTCTGAAAGTGGCTGCTGTAAAAGCTCCGGGCTTTGGTGATCGCCGTAAAGAAATGCTGCAGGATATTGCAATCCTCACAAAAGGAATTGTTATCAGTGAAGAACAAGGTTATAAATTAGAGAATGCTGACCTTTCTTATTTAGGCCAGGCAACTTCTGTAACCATTGATAAAGACAACACAACTGTTGTGGGTGGTAAAGGAAAGAAAGAAGATATTACTGCACGCATCAACCAGATCAAAGCACAGGTAGAAGGAACCACTTCTGATTACGATAAAGAAAAATTACAGGAACGCCTTGCTAAATTAAGCGGTGGTGTGGCTGTATTGAATATTGGCGCTGCAACTGAAATGGAAATGAAAGAAAAGAAAGACCGTGTAGATGATGCATTACATGCAACCCGTGCTGCAGTGGAAGAAGGTATTGTGCCCGGTGGTGGTACAGCATTCATCCGTGCCATAGCTGCACTGGATAATTTCCGCAGCAGCAATGATGATGAAAAACTGGGCGCTGCTATTGTACGCCGTGCACTGGAAGCTCCTGTTCGTATTATTGTTGAAAACGCAGGTTTGGAAGGAAGTGTAATTGTAAACCGTATTAAAGAAGGCAAAGGCGATTTTGGTTTCAATGCACGCACCGAAGTATTTGAAAATTTGTACAAGAGCGGTGTTATTGATCCTACAAAAGTTACCCGTGTAGCTTTGGAAAATGCAGCATCAATTGCAGGTATGTTGTTAACAACAGAATGTGTAATTGCTGATAAGCCGAAGAAAGAAGAAGCACATGCACATGGCGCTCCTGATATGGGCGGCATGGGTGGTTATTAAAATACAAAGTACGCTTGCCCAACGAAACTTTAGTGTGTTGGGAAATATAAATCCCGTTTCAGGAATGGAACGGGATTTTTTTATGGAGAAGAAAAAAGAATTATACCTGGTCCTGTAAGAGTATTTTTTTCAGGAGGACAATTTGCCCCAGATGATAATGAATATGTTCAATAATTCCGTGAAGGTTTCTGTAGTAATTTCCATATTTTTCATCCCAAAAGGTTTCTCCAAGTTTACTCTCCGGTAACTGTTCAATTAAGCCGGCAAACTTTTCGGCATCAGTCCAGGTTTTATCCAGCAACTTTTCCCAATCTTCCTGAGAGAGAATTGGCGGAAGGTCAAAACTATATTTATCCTTAGCATCGAGTGGTTCTCCCTGTAATACTTTCAAGACTGCACTTACATAATAATTTACATGGTAAACGAGTGTGGCGATGGTATTAAAAGAATAAACTTTTGTTGTGGCTTGTTGCCAGGTTACATCTGCCAAATTTTCTTTGAGGTTTACCGAAGTCCAGTTTCCTCCAAAATGAACTTCTCTTAATTGCTTTGCAATTTGCGTTGTTAAATTCATATTCGCAGTTTTTTGTGTTCATTGCCACTAATGGTAGAAATTTTCGGCGGTGGGGAATTTTATAAATGTTGCTCCCGGCTATAAAAATCCAATTGAAAAAACTATAGTTGAAGTTACAAACAAAAGCGTAACAGATAAATGCAGGATGGGGTACCTGCTGAGAGAAAGTGATCCCTGTTGATGAAGGCGATCTGCAACGCATGAAACGTTTAACCAAACTGGCTGATGGTTCTTATACCGAAGAAGTATTTGATGCTTTTTCTTTTGTGCCCATGCTGAGTGGAAAACAGAATGGGAAATGAAGCTTGCATAAACTGAGAGTGATAAAAGCAGTGGAGTAATAACGAACCAACTTACGCAATCTGTATTTATTTTTTTCTTTGATTAAGAATATAAATAATTGGCAAAATTCCTATTGTGTTAATTAATGCAATACAAATAAACCAGGCAAGATGATTATTACGCCCTGCTTTCCATAATGCAATCAATTTCCAGGTTAACTCCCACACAGATAAGATGATGATTAAAGGCAAAACCCAGGGGTATGCATCAAGTAGTTGTTGAAGTTTTTCCATTTAAGTTATTTTCAGGTTCGTTATGGTGAATTATTTTGGAAGTTACTAAATATTGAAACGGTAGGATTTACGAAGTTCACACGTGCGAAGCAGATTCGGGAGTCACGCTAATGGCGTTACGGAGAAGCTGCGACAGCATGGGTGAACATTTGAAATTATCGGTGAATTTCGTAAATGCTATGTAAGGCGCAGTGGCCACGCACAAAGGATACACCGATAATCTTCAAAGGTAAATCCGATCGTAAGAGCGCAATGGCATTGGCAGAAAAAGACCGGGAGCCGCCTTCAAGCGGCGAAGGGATTTTTCCTTGTGCGTGGGATTGCGCTCTTACACTTAAATATACGCAACTGTCTTGAAAAAGTAAATTGAAAATCAATATTTTAGTATTCACCTTTTTGTATTGTCGTTGCGTCAATACAAATTTCAACAACCGCCAATAAACGTTTAGAAACGTTTGCACACAATTTTATTATGTGCAAATTATTTACTCAGCTCAATCTCCGCCATCACTGCAAAATGATCGCTTGCAAACCGTCCTTCCCATGTTTGTGAAATAGCAGCATGGCTCAGCACTTTCCATTTCCCTTTCAAAAAAATATAATCAATGGGCTGGTCATTCACTTCTTTCGATTTAAATCCGTTGAAGGTTCCTGTTGGTCCGTAATGAGGTGTTTGTGAAATTTCCTGTGAGTTGATGAGATGAAGCGGATTGTTTTTATTCATCAGCACAACAACGGGTTCATCCGCTGGTTCGGCATTTAAATCACCGGTAATTACTGCGGGGGTATTACCGGCAATCTCTTTTACTTTTTGTAACACAAGTTTTGCGCTTTCTCTTCTGGCAATCTGTCCCATGTGATCGAAGTGCGTATTAAAAGCAAAGAAGATTTTTTTTGTTTTTCTGTCTTTAAATTTTGCCCATGTTACAATACGGGTAATAGCTGCATCCCATCCCTTGCTGCCGGGTACTGCAGGTGTTTGTGATAGCCAGAACATATTGGCTGCAAGCAATTGCAATCTTGTGGTATCATAAAAAACAGCAGAGTATTCACCTTTTGTTTTTCCATCATCTCTGCCGCCCCCGGTGAATTTGAAGTTGGGTAATCGTTGCTGCAGGTCCATCATCTGATCGTGCAATGCTTCCTGTACGCCCAGCAATTCAACTTTATGAAATACGATTTGAGAAGCCACTTTATCTTTCCGGTAAGGCCATGCGTTTAAACTGTCGGAGGAAGTGTTTAAACGGATGTTGAAGCTCATTACTGTCAGTTGATTTTGTGCATGCACAGAAATTGTGTGCAACAGAACTGCAGAGAGTATCAATAGGGACAATCTTTTTTTCATCTGTTTATTTTTTGTTGTTTTTATTTGTCAGATAGTACCTGCCTGCCGGCAGGCAGGTGCCCATGAAAATAATCATTCCGATTTGTCCCGCTTTTTGGCGGGATGGTCATTTCATGTGTTTGTATTGTGGTTTCGAAATTAATTGATTTGCTCATGCATTGTACAGTTTCTAAAAAACAAAACCCCTGAGTGTAAAAGCTCAGGGGTTAAATTAATATTCAGGTAAATTCTTTCATCATTGCTGCATCATATCATCCGATTCAACCCTGGAGTTTTTGCGCTTGAATAAGGAAATATCAAACTTGCCAAAGCGGTAGTTGAAGTTTACACGTAAAAAAGCCGGGTCTCTTCTTCTCCAGCTATACTGATCAAAATATTGTGAACTGGAATACACATTGTTGCGGCGTGTACTCAATACATCGCTCCAGTTAGCTGATATGGAAGCAGTATTGTTTTTAATTTTAAATTCTTTACGTACACCCATATCAACATAATAGTTGTAGTCAATATAACCTTGTGTTGTTGAAATTTGTGCGCCAAAACCCATGCCACCGCCAAAGCCGCCACTACGGCCACCGCCGCCGCCACTGCTGCTGCGGCCACCGGAAGCAGGAAGAATGGATTTTGAATTATAATCACCACTTAACTGCATGGTCCATCCTTTTCCTAAACGGAACGTGTTATTCATTTTAATAAAAAAACTGGTGCGTTCATTTGCAAGATCGGGTAACACATTGCTGCCTTCAATTTTTGAATAATAAATATTGGCGTTGTAATTGATCTCCCACCATTTGGTAACGGTATTACGGAATACCAGTTCCAAACCAACAGCATAACTGCGTGAAGCATTGATATACGTACTTACCAATGCAGAGTCGCCACTGTCGCCCAATTCTTTAAAACTCTGGTAACGGGAAATAAGGTTGTTGGTTTGCTTGCCAAAGATGGTTGCTAAAAAAACATTGTTCTTTTTACCGTATGTTTTTTGATACGTTAATTCCAATGAGTTGGTAAACTCAGGTTTCAGATCAGGATTACCTGTTTGGAAATTAAAGATATCGCTGTAATCTGTATTTGGTAATAACTGGAAAAAGTTGGGACGGTTAATACGCCTGCTGTAATTCAGTTGCAGATCCTGTTTGTCTTTAAACGTTTTTGAAAGAAATGCACTCGGGAATATTGCTAATGGAAACTGGTTGCTGTAACGTGTGGTTTTTCCTACCTGTTCACCATCATATTTTGAACTTTCAACTCTTAAACCAACCTGGTAGTTGAAATTTGCTTTCTTGATTTTTTGCGAGTAGGTAGCATAAGCGGCATGTACATAATCAACATACTGAAACTCGTTACTGATAAGCGCATTGAAAACGTTGTTCAGATAATTTTTTTGAAAACTCTGAAACCAACGTGTTTGTGAACGTAAGCCGCCTTCTAATTTAATATCTTCTGTAATGGGATTGCTGTAATCTGTTTGTGCTACAAATAAACTGCTGTTGCCACCGCCATCAATGCCCTGGTTAATGGTGGGGGATATTTGTGTGCCCGTTTCATTAAAGCGTGTGAAAAAGATATCCTGATCATTTTCACTCCGGCTACGGTTATAGTTTACATCCGCCGTCCATTCTTTACCAGGCTTTGGGAAGATGCGTTTATAACTTATTTGTCCGCCTGCATTCCGCATTTGATTTTTACCATTGGTATATCTGTTTTCATTGATGCGTTTAAAACTTGGTTCAAGTGTATCGTAATGAATGGTATTCTCATCTAAAAAATTAAAATCACCTCCCATGAGCGAACTCGAAATGGTAATTGTATTCCTGTTATCAATGAGGAAATCAAATCCTGCTCTTCCAAAACCAAACATACCGGTGCTGGTATTTCTGTTACGGGTGTACAATGTGTTTTTAAACTTGTCAAGAAGATTGGTGCGGTCTGTTTCGCCAAATGAAATGGATTTACGTTGGTTAACACCAATGTTGGCAAAGAAATTAATTTTTCCCTGTCGGATATTGATATCGCCACCGCCATTCACTCTTCCCCGCATATCCACACCTGCACGTACGCTGCCACTGTAACCTGCTCTGCGGTTTTTCTTTAATACAATATTGATGATGGCCGATTGGCCGCCGCTTGCATCAAACTTGGCAGATGGATTGGTGATGAGTTCAACACTTGAAATAGCATCAGCAGGAATTTGGTCAAGCGTTAAAGTAGTGGGCCTTCCGTCAACAAAAATTTGCGGGGCGCTGTTACGCAGTGTTACATTACCGTCAATATCAACTGTTACAGTGGGCACATTACGCATTACATCTACGCCGGTACCACCCTGCGAAACAATATTTTTTTCTACGTTGAAAATTTTACGGTCAATGCCTAATTGAAGTGTTGGCTTTTCGCCGGTTACTACCACTTCGCTCAATTCTTTTATATCGGTTTCAAGTTTAATATTACCCAGGTCTTTATCTACATTGTTCAGCATCTGGCTCATATCAGCGCCATTGGTCATTTTAATGTTGAACGCAACTTTTTGCTCAATTGTTTTGTACCCGATGGCAGTGATCTTTAATTTATACTGTGCCATAATATTTACGCCTTCTAAACTGAAATCGCCATTGGCTTTTGTTAACTGGCCATTTACAATGACATCTTTTCTTGTTTTGGAAACACTGTCGTATTTATTTTGAATGAGCTGAATAGATACGGCATCAACAGGCTTGCCTGTTTTTGCATCAACAATTTTTCCATACAGGTGGCCCATATTCATCTGTGCGCTATTTCTTCCGGCGCCCTGGGGCATTTGTGCAGATAACTGTAAAACCAGGAAACAAATGAAGAGAGTGAAAGCAAATTTCATTTTAGATGTTTTATTTACAATGCGCAAAGTTCTTTTAAATTTCATAGTCCGGATATTCATTTATTATGAACGGCATGTTTGACCATCCTTGAGGGCAAAAGTTCAATGGGTAAATTCTGCTTTTGGATGAGTGGAAATTATTGCGTAAGAAGGGTGATGAGGATTTGAAGCATGCCAATAAGAAAGCCCAGTACACCGCCAATGATTTCAACAAAACGGAATTCTTTGGCCATTACCTGGTACAGGATCTCTTCCAATTTATCGCTTGAAAAAGCTTTTACTTTATCGGTTACAATCTGTTCCAGATCCAACTGACTTTTTAATGTGGCGGCATATTGCTTCATCATTTTCGGAAAAAGTATTTCCAGTTCTTCTAAAAAAACCGATTTCAGTTTTTCAATGGTTTTATCGCCAATGAACATGCTTATCACGGGCATACTGTCGCTGAGTTTTACCCGCAGAAAATGATCAATATGAGTTTCTAATTGCGGCAGAATTTTTTTAAGATTATCCGGGTTGATGATTTTTTCTTCAATATCGGTGAAGGATAAAAGTTCTTCACTCACTAATCTTCCCAGCTTTTGTGCAAACTGTTCCTGGCGCTTTGGGAAGATGCCCTGGATATTATATCCAAAAATAAAAGTAGGGTTGCGGGGATGAAACAACATTTTAATTGCCACCAAATTTGTAACCCAACCAATAAATGCCGAAATAACAGGAATAAGCAATAACCAGTAATTCATTTTTACAAAATAAGCCGCAAAGAACGTTTATTTTTTGAATTGTGTTGAAGTGATTTGCTTGTAAAACGGAATTGCATTACTTTTGACGTCCAATTACGGAGGCTGTAGCTCAGTTGGTTAGAGCATCAGATTGTGGTTCTGAGGGTCGGGGGTTCGAGACCCCTCAGTCTCCCGAAATAGAAAGTCTGCATTTTTATGCAGGCTTTTTTTATTTTAGTGAATGCCTTTTTTCGTTTATATCCTTTATTCAAAATCTCACGACAGATTTTATATTGGGCAAACAGATAATATGCTGATTCGATTTCAACGACACAATAGCGGATACGAAAAAGCAACAAAACCATATTGTCCGTGGAAATTGAAGTGCTGTTTGGAAAAAACAACAAGATCAGAAGCAATGGCTTTAGAAAAGAAGTTAAAAAACCTGAACAGGATGAAGCTATTGGAATTCGTTAATAAATATTGTAAAGACATAATTGATTAGAACATCAGATTGTGGTTCTGAGGGTCGAAGGTCCCGACGTTTCAGTCGGGATGCCGACCAAAGCGTCGGCATTCGAGACCCCTCAGTCTCCCGAAATAGAAAGTCTGCATTTTTATGCAGGCTTTTTTTATTTTGACATAGTCAGGTTAATACCTTTTCAATTCGTTTGGATAGAAGGAAGAAATCTGTTTTAATTGCAAGGCGGAAAATTTGATTTGTTTGAAATTCATTGGTTTCAGGCTGTTACATCAGGCTGAGTTTTTATGAGTAACTCTTATTTCCTGTCTTGTTGCACTTGATTTTTCACACAAAGTTCCCGGGGTATGCCCGTATTCTTTTTTAAATGCTTTTGTAAAATTTGATACATCACTGAAACCAATACGGTAAGCTGCTTCTTTAGGTGTCATCCCTTTTTGAATGAGATCTTTTGCTTTTTCAATTCGTTGCTTATTATAAAATTCATAGAGGCGGTAGCCATATACCTGTTTAAAACGCTGTTTGAGTTTGGTGCTGCTCATTTGTGCAAGGCGTGCCAGCTTGCTGATGGAAGGGAACTTTTCTGTTTCTTCATTTACGAGTAATGTTTCAATTGTACGTAAGCGATGGATGTCTTCATCAGGAATAATTGTTCTGTTCCGTATCTCCAGTGATTCATTGAAAAAAGCATTGAAAAAATATTCAAGCAACAGTATTACCCTGCTTTTCAATGCAAGTTTTTCAGATTCTTTGCCAAGATTGGTTTCAAAGATGCGGTTTAACCTTTCCTGCATTTCATCATTAATAAGCAAAGTGTTTACCTGCTGCAGATCCTGTTTTGTAAGCAACTCCAATTGCAGTTTGGTATCAGTATCAAAATGCTCTGCCAGCCATTGCGGTGTGAGATAAATGCCGAGGCGTTTCAATTTTGTTCCGGCTGTATAAGTAACTTCCAGTTCGGTATTGCTGGAAGAAACAAAAATATTGTTGCGCTGTTTAATGCAATTATCAATCAAAGAATTTTTCCTGCTTCTGATTCCAAAATAATCACTTACCTGTATCTGGTTAAAAAAAATCACAAGGCCCGTTTGATTATTGCTGATGCGGTGAAGCGTACAGTTTTCTTTTAACTCTGCGTTCATAAGAATGAAGGAGAAAGATCTGTCAACACTATCCGCAAAGCAAAATCCATTTGCGTATGTATCGGGCAAGCAAAGCAGGTTGCTTTTTGTTTTTATATCCATGGTTGCAGATACTTCCTGCACCCAGGTTTTAAAGTTCTTTTGTTTAAAACGGATATACATCAGGTGCTAAAGTATCAATCCGCACTTTCCCAATTTGTAGAACAAACTATCATTTATTGTAGAATCAGTTTAACCGCTGTTTTATTTCCTGCAGTTTCAGCAAAGCTTCAACGGGGGTGAGGCGGTTTATGTCTAACCCTTCAAGGATGGTTCTTATTTCATCAAAAGTTTGTGAATGCACATCAAAAATATTCAGTTGCACTTTTTGGGTGGGCAGGTTCTTCAGTTGTTCATTTATATCGCCGCTGCTGCGTTGATCTTCCAGTTGCTTTAAAATTTCATTGGCTCTTTGAATAAGTGATACCGGCATACCGGCCATCCTCGCCACATGAATACCAAAACTGTGTGTGCTGCCGCCGGGTGCCAGTTTGCGTAAGAAAATAACTTTATTACCCACTTCTTTATTGGTAATGTGATAGTTTTTTATGCGGGGAAATTTTTCTTCCAGCTCATTCAGTTCATGGTAGTGGGTTGCAAATAATGTTTTGGGCTGATGGATGGATTGATGCAGAAACTCAGCAATACTCCAGGCAATTGAAATACCATCGTAAGTGGAAGTACCTCTTCCTATCTCGTCCAGCAAAATTAAACTCCGATGGGAAAGGTTGTTGATGATGCTGGCAGTTTCATTCATCTCTACCATGAAAGTACTTTCGCCACCGCTTAAATTATCACTTGCACCAACCCGGGTAAATATCTTATCAGTCAATGGAATTTTTGCTGCTGTTGCCGGTACAAAACTTCCCATGTGTGCCATCAGCACAATTAATCCTGTTTGCCGCAGCAAGGCACTTTTACCGCTCATGTTTGGCCCTGTAAGAATAATGATTTGCTGTTGTTCCTTATCTAATAAAAGATCATTGGCAATATAAGATTCGCCGGCAGGCAGATGCCTTTCAATCACCGGATGCCTGGCATCTTTTAATTCAAGTTCAGCTTCTTCATGTATTTGCGGACGAACATATTTATACTGCAATGCATTTTCTGCAAAGCAACAAATGCAATCAAGAACAGCCATCACCTGTCCGTTTGTTTGAACGGGGCCGATGTATTCTTGTAACTCAAGTAATACTTTTTCAAACAGTTCAGTTTCTATTTTCAGGATTTTTTCTTCAGCTCCTGTAATTTTTTCTTCGTACTCTTTTAACTCAGGGGTAATGTAACGTTCAGCATTGGTAAGGGTTTGCTTTCTTGTCCACTCTGCAGGCACTTTATTTTTATGCGTGTTGGTTACTTCTAAATAATAACCAAACACATTGTTGAATGAAATTTTAAGAGAAGGAATTCCGGTTGTTTCACTTTCTCTTTGCTGTATTTCTAATAAAAATTCTTTGCTGTGATGGGCAATGCGCCGCAGTTCATCTAACTCAGCGTTGATGCCATCTTTAATTACATCGCCTTTGCTCACCATTACGGGTGGGTTGTCAACAATTTCATTTATGATTTTCTCAGCAATGTATGGGCAGGGATTGATGGTATCACTTAGCCGTTTCAAATAAGTATTGGACGATGTTTTGCATTGTTCTTTTATTTTTTCTGCAAAGCCCAATCCTTTTGCAAGATGTAAAATTTCTCTTGGGTTTATCTTCTTCAACGGAAGTTTTGCCACTAAGCGTTCCACATCACCACAGTGTTTGATGAGTGATTGCAATTGCTTTCTCAATTCGGTTTCAAGAATGATGGATTGTACTGCATCTAACCGTTCATTGATACGTTCCCTGTCTTTCAAAGGCAATACCATCCATCTCCGTATCAATCGTGCACCCATGGGAGAAACAGTATTGTCCATCACTTTCAGCAATGTATTTCCTGTGTCTGCATTACTGCCTAAAAGTTCAAGGTTACGGATGGTAAAACGATCCATCCATAAATAATCTGCTTCATCCAATCGCTGAACAGAAGTAATATGATTGAGGTTAGGATGTTCCGTATCTTTTAAATAATGCAGCACAGCACCCGCAGCAATGGTACCAAGTGTTAGTGCTTCAACCCCAAATCCTTTTAATGAATGTGTTTGAAAATGTTTCAGCAACAGTTCAGTTGCATAAGCTTCGCTGAAGATCCATTCTTCTAAATGGTAGGTATAAAATTTTGTTCCGAAGTTTTCTTTAAACTGTTTTTGTTTATTGCGTTGAAAAACAACTTCTGCAGGTTTCAGGCTCTGCAATAATTTATCAGCATATTCTTTGTTTCCTTCTGCTACAAAAAACTCACCGGTGCTGATGTCGGTAAAAGCAAGTCCGTACTGATCATTCTGTTCATGAACGGCCGCCAAAAAATTGTTGGTATTATGTTCAAGCAATTTATCATTGGTTGCAATGCCGGGAGAAAGTAATTCAGTAACGCCACGTTTTACAATTCCTTTCGCAAGTTTCGGATCTTCCAACTGGTCGCAAATTGCAACACGATGACCCGCTTTTACCAATTTATGCAAATATGTATCTAATGCATGATGCGGAAAACCCGCCAGCTCACTGCTGGAGGGAGATCCGTTATTTCGTTTGGTTAATGTAATACCGAGTATTTGCGAAGTAAGAATGGCATCTTCTCCAAAGGTTTCATAAAAATCACCAACCCTGAATAACAAGATAGCGTCCGGGTATTTTGCTTTGATTGCCCGGTGTTGTTGCATTAAGGGGGTATCCGATCCTGCTTTTGCCATGACGACAAAAATAAGGAAGGCGTTTATTCAGGCAACAGATTAATTGTTCAGATAGGGCAATTAAAGAAAAACAATATCGTATTCCATTTCTGCAAACTTTGAAAACATGGCGCTCACTCCGCAATATTTTTCTTTCGAAAGAATAACTGCTTTTTGAACTTTTTCCCTGTCCCCGTCTTTTACACTAATGCGGTAAGTGATCTTAACCCATTTGTAGGTTTTTGGAATTTCTTTGGTAAGATTAGCCTCAATATCCATACTGAAATTATTGAAAGGCACCCTCATTTTATTGAGCATGGATACCACATCAATGCCTGAGCAACCGGCAAGGGAGGAAAGCATAAGCTTTTTGGGGCGGGGGCCGAGATCATTGCCGCCATCATTTTCGGGAGTATCTATGATTATAGTATGATTATCGAGGTGGCTCTGAAAGGTCATTCCACCCACAAAACGGGTGGTAACTGTATGATCTGCCATGAAATATTTTGATTTTAAACACAAACCTATACATTTAAACCAGATTTTTTATTCAGGTGCACGAATGATGTATAAAAACTTTGAAAAAATCTCAAATCTCAAATCTGAAATCTCAAAGTTTCCCCCTACCTTTGCCGTCCAAAAAATTTGTATTATGGCAAGAGTATGTCAGCTTACTGGAAAGGTGCCGATGAGTGGTAACAAGGTATCTCATTCAAATATCAAGACCAAACGCCGCTTTTTGCCTAACCTGCAAACCAAGCGTTTTTTCCTGGCTGAAGAGGATAAATGGGTAACCCTCAAAGTTTCTACAGAAGCCATCCGTACAATCAATAAAAAAGGGTTGTACAATGTGGTGAAGGAATTAAGAGCAAAAGGAGAACATATCTGATTCATTATATTTTAAACTGAGGAACAATGGCAAAAAAAGGTAATCGTGTTCAGGTAATTATGGAGTGTACAGAGCATAAAACTTCCGGTAAAGCTGGTACAAGCCGTTATATTACCACCAAGAATAAAAAGAACACACCTGAGCGTTTGGAGTTGAAAAAGTTCAACCCAATTCTTAAGAAAGTAACCGTACACAAGGAAATCAAATAATTTCTGGTGTCGCATTCATGTAATGTTTAAATGATTTTGTAAAATGGCAAAAGCAGCAAAGACGGCGATTAAGACAAAAGATCAGAAAGCCGCAGCAGAAGCAAAAAACTGGAGTAAAGTAATTAAGGCTGTACGCAGTCCTAAATCAGGTGCTTACACTTTTAAAGAAGCAATTGTGCACAAGGAGAAAGTGAAAGATTACCTGGCTCAAAAATAAACTTATACCTGATCAGTATATTCAAAGCTGTTCCAAATAAAATATGGAGCGGCTTTGTTGTTTTTATACATTATACCAAATGGAAGAACTATTTAGTTCAATAGTGCGTGTAAAAATTTCATACTTGTATAATACCGCCCTGAGTAAATGATGGAACTAAAATATAATTCAAAGCGGTATTAAGGGGTACATTGTAATATTGCAAAGAAAAAAGTAAGCAATGGGATTTTTCGGAAAAATATTCGGGAAGAAAGAAAAAGAAAGCCTTGATCATGGGTTGGAAAAAACCAAAGAAGGTTTTCTGGGCAAGATAGCAAGAGCAGTTGCGGGCAAGAGCATTGTTGATGTTGAAGTGTTGGATAACCTGGAAGAAGCATTGATAAGTGCTGATGTGGGTATTGAAACCACTGTACAAATCATTGAGCGCATTGAAGCAAGAGTTGCAAGAGATAAATACATCAACACCTCTGAACTCAATGCTGTTCTTCGGGATGAAATTGAAAACATATTGGTTGATGCACCTGCAGATGCAACTTACTCAAACTATGATTTGCCTGCAGGGAAAAAACCATTTGTATTAATGATAGTTGGAGTAAATGGTGTTGGTAAAACAACCACTATTGGAAAATTGGCACATCATTTTAAACAGGCAGGTAAAAAAGTAATGCTGGGTGCAGCTGATACATTTCGTGCTGCAGCGGTTGATCAATTGACTATCTGGAGTGAAAGAGCAGGAGTGCCAATTGTAAAAAGAGAAATGGGAAGCGATCCTGCTGCTGTTGCATTTGATGCAGTGAGCAGTGCTGTTGCAAAAGATATAGATGTGCTGATCATTGATACGGCAGGCCGCCTTCATACCAAAACACATTTAATGGAAGAGTTGAGTAAGATCAAGCGTGTGATTCAGAAAGTAATTCCTGATGCACCGCATGATGTACTCCTGGTGCTTGACGGATCAACCGGACAGAATGCGATTGAACAAGCCAAACAATTTACAGCAGTAACAGATGTAACGGGATTGGTGATTACAAAATTGGATGGTACTGCCAAAGGAGGTGTGGTACTGGCTATTGCACACCAGTTCAGGATTCCGGTAAAGTTCATTGGTGTAGGGGAGAAGGTGGAAGATCTTCTTGTGTTTGATAAACATGAATTTGCAGATAGTCTTTTCAGTTTGAAAAAAGATAACTGATGAGCAAATAAAAAATGTGCAGTAAAATAAAACCCTCCTGAAATCAGGAGGGTTCTTTTTTAATTCTTTCGAATCTTATTTCTTCTTAGCAGCTTTTTTAGCAGCTTTCTTTTTAGGAGCAGCTTTTTTTGCAGCTTTTTTAGGAGCAGCTTTTTTAGCGGCTTTCTTAGGAGCGGCTTTTTTAGCAGCTTTCTTTTTTGTTGCCATTTTTTTAGAATTTAATGATTAGTAAAAAAACTTAACAGGGTAAAAGTAAAAAAATTTTCATATAAAAAAAATTTTTTTAAGAACCTGCTTCAACCGGGGCAACAGAAACGAATGTTTTATTATCTTTTCCTCTCTTAAATTCAACCACACCATCAGTTAATGCAAAGATGGTAAAGTCTTTACCAACACCTACATTTTTACCGGGATGATAAACAGTTCCACGCTGGCGGATAATGATGTTACCTGATGCTGCAGGTTGACCACCATAGATCTTTACACCAAGGCGTTTGCTTTGTGAATCACGACCATTCTTTACACTACCTTCACCTTTTTTATGTGCCATTGCAAATAATTTTTTAATTTTTTAATTTTGGAATTGGGAAATTAAATTTCAAAATTTCTCAATTGCACTTTCAAATTTTAAGCAATACCTGTTACTTTAATTTGTGTATATAAAGTGCGGTGTCCTTTTTTCTTGCGGAAACCTTTACGGCGTTTCATTTTAAAGGCAATCACTGTCTTGCCTTTCTTCTCTGCAAGAATTTCGGCTTTCACTTTTACTTTGGCATCAGCACCAATGCTGATATTTCCATCCGTATCAACAAATAACACTTCAGAAAATTCAACCACATCGCCGGCATTTCCCTCAATGTGGGGAATATACAGGCTCTGACCTTCTGAAACTTTGAATTGCTGACCGGCAATTTTAACTACTGCAAACATAACTTTCCAATATTAGGGCTGCAAAGGTAGGGATAAAATTGGTTTTAAAACAAGTTTCATTGAAAAAAATGCACCCGTTTTAACGGAGTGGTATGGAGTTGTAAAGCTAAATTTGTGGCCTTAAAAAGCGGAGTCAGGCATGAAAATTAAGTCAATCCTTGCAAAACCATTTGCCGGATATATTTATAAAACTATTCAGAAGAGTAAAACAACAGCTGTAAGCGACCAGGAGCAGATATTGAAACAACTGATCAAAGTTGGCAGAAATACAGAATACGGAAAAGCGGTTGGTTTGGCTGATGTAAATTCGTATGAAGAATTTAAGCAGGCAGTTCCCATCAGGGATTATGAACAGCTACGACCGTGGATTGATAAAATTATAGAAGGAAAGCATAATGTATTATGGAAAGGCTTACCTCTGTATTTTGCCAAAACTTCAGGTACTACAAGCGGGGCTAAATATATTCCCATCACCAAAGACTCAGTAGGCAACCATTTTGGAACAGCCCGTAATGCAGCACTTTGTTATGCTGCAGAAACCGGCAACACAAAGTTTTTTGATGGTAAACTCATCTTTCTTTCAGGCTCACCGGTTTTGGAAAGAGTTGGCTCAATTCCAACCGGCAGATTAAGCGGAATTTCCAATCACCTTATCCCCAAATATCTCCGTACAAATCAATTACCATCTTACGAAACAAATTGTATTGAAGATTGGGAAACCAAACTTCAAAAAATTGTGGATGAAACCATCAACCAGAATATGACGCTCATCAGCGGTATTCCGCCATGGATGCAAATGTATTTTGATGAACTCATCAAACGAACAGGGAAAAAAGTGGGAGATATATTTCCAAATTTCAGTGTAATGGTACAGGGTGGTGTAAACTTTGAGCCATACAAAGCAAAGTTGTTTGAAAGCATAGGCCGTAAAATTGACTGTATTGAACTTTTTCCCGCAAGCGAAGGTTTCTTCGCCTTCCAGGATTCGCAGGAAGTTGAAGGATTACTGTTAAACAGCAATGATGGAATCTTTTTTGAATTTGTTCCTGCAGATGAAATTTATAATGAAAACCCAACACGACTTTCATTAAGCGATGTAAAAACCGGGATAAATTATGCGTTGATCATTAACAGCAATGCCGGGCTTTGGGGTTATGATATTGGCGATACCGTGAAGTTTGTTTCAACAAATCCTTACCGGCTTGTGGTTACAGGAAGAACAAAACATTTTATTTCGGCATTTGGTGAGCATGTAATTGGTGAAGAAGTTGAAAACAGCTTATTAAAAGCTGCCAATGAAGATGGTGTGCATATTACAGAATTTACTGTAGCTCCCATGATTCAGCAGGGCGAAGGAAAAAGCTATCATGAATGGTTTATAGAATTTGAACATAAACCGGATAACCTGGAACAGTTTGCACAAAAACTGAATGACAATTTGCGGATTAAAAATATTTATTATGATGATTTGATAACAGGTAATATCTTAACTCCACTGAAAATAACTGCCGTGAAAAAAAATGGGTTTATTGATTACATGAAAAGTATTGGTAAATTGGGCGGGCAGAATAAAGTGCCCCGCCTCAGCAATGACCGCAAAATTGCCGACGACTTAATGAAATGGGCCGAAAATTAATAATGTTCGAAGTGCGATGTTTAGGTGTATGTAATCTGAAAATATAAGAATCATTGAGATTTAAAAAAAGCCATACATCCTGCATCACACATCCTAACTCAGCATGCATCAACAACAAATGAAACGTATTGCCATTTTCGGATCAACCGGCTCCATCGGCACACAGGCGCTGGATGTAATAGAAGCGAATCCGCATTTATTTGAAGTAGAAATTCTTACTGCACATACCAATGATGAACTACTGATTAAACAGGCACTGCAGTTCAAACCCAATGCAGTAGTTATTGTTGATGAAAAGAAATACGAAAAAGTAAAACAGGCATTGTCATCTACCCATGTAAAAGTATTTACCGGCGAACAGTCATTGGAAGAAGTGGCAGCCTTTGATACCTATGATATGATGCTGGCCGCCATTGTTGGTTTTGCAGGATTAAAACCCACACTCCAGGCCATTGGTAATAAAAAAGCGGTGGCTCTTGCCAATAAAGAAACATTGGTGGTAGCAGGTGATATAGTGATGAGGAAAGCTGTTGAAAACAGAGTACCCATCATACCTGTTGACAGTGAACACTCCGCTATTTTTCAATGCCTGGTAGGCGAGGCAAGAAATAAGATCGAAAAAATTATTCTAACCGCAAGCGGCGGTCCATTCCGGGGAAGAAAGCCCAACTTTTTGTTGAATGTAAAAAGAGATCACGCCCTGCAGCATCCCAATTGGAACATGGGAGCCAAAATTACCATTGATTCTGCCACACTCATGAATAAAGGATTGGAAATGATTGAAGCAAAGTGGTTGTTCAATTTGGCGCCGGAGCAGGTGCAGGTAGTCATTCATCCGCAAAGTATCATTCACAGTATGGTGCAGTTTGAGGATGGAAGCATTAAAGCGCAACTGGGTTTGCCCGATATGAAATTGCCCATTCAATATGCAATGACATTTCCGCAGCGGATTGCCAATCAATTCCCCCGCTGTGATTTTAAAAAAATAGCTACACTCAATTTTGAAGAACCCGACCTGAAAACATTCCGCAATCTTGCATTGGCAATGGATGCATTAAACAAAGGAGGCAACCTTCCCTGTGTTATGAATGCGGCCAATGAAATTGCAGTGTGGGCTTTTTTACGAAACAGGGTTGGGTTTTTGGATATGACAGAAATTATTGAAAAAACCATGAACTATGTTCCTTTCATAGAAAAGCCATCACTGGAAGAATATTTTGAAAGTGATGCAGAGGCAAGGAACTTTACGGCATCACTCATTCAGCTTTAAGTTTTACAAAAAAATTGTTAACCCCTCTTTTAGTTTTTCAACGATATTTGCAGATTCTGTATCAAAAAATGAAAAGCAACGATTAACTATTCATCTATGTTATTAGCAATTAACTGGGCCGAATTTGGAATTAAAGCAGTGCAATTATTATTGTCGCTTTCCATCTTGATAATTTTCCATGAGTTTGGCCATTATATCACTGCCAAATGGTTTAAATGCCGTGTAGAAAAATTCTATTTATTCTTTGATCCCTGGTTTTCCCTTTTTAAGAAGAAAAAAGGAGAAACGGAATATGGTATTGGCTGGTTGCCTTTGGGTGGCTATGTAAAAATTGCCGGTATGATTGATGAGAGCATGGATAAAGAAGCTATGAAACTTCCGGCACAACCCTGGGAGTTTCGCAGCAAACCTGCCTGGCAACGATTGATCATCATGATTGGTGGCGTTACCGTAAATATTCTGCTGGCATTTTTTATTTATGCAATGATCCTGTTTGCCTGGGGCGAAGATCGCACACCCATGAACAGCTTACGAGATGGCATCTGGACCCAGGATAAACTGATGAATGAAATTGGATTGCAAAACGGAGATAAGATTATTTCAATAAATGGCAAGCCAGTTGCTTACCTGGCCGATCTTAATTTGAAAGTATTCACAGGGTCCGGCAGAAAAATTTTAGTTGAACGCAATGGGCAACAAAAAGAAATTTCTATACCTGTAGAACTGGTAGGAAGATTAATTGAAAGTAAAAGAAGACGTGGATTATTATCTTACAGAATACCTGCCATTGTAGGAGAGTATGGTGCAAAAGATACTTTGTATGGAAAACAGGCCGGCTTAAAAGAAAATGATAAGATCATAGCAATTGACGGGGCATCCGTAGCATTTTATGATGAAATGGTTCCTTTATTACAGAAAAAGAAAAATGCAACGGCTGAACTTACTGTTTTAAGGAACACGGATACAGTTAAATTAACTACAAAGGTTGATAAAGAGGGTAGGGTAGGTATTCCATTTTTATCACCTGTGCAGTATGCAGAAATGGGTGTAATTAAAATTGAGCACCAGAGTTATGGGTTTTTTGAATCCTTTCCAGCAGGTGTACAAAAAACATTTAAGAAATTGGTTGAATACATTGATCAGTTCCGTTTAATTCTGAACCCTGAAACAGGAGCATACAAAGGCATTGGCGGATTTGGATCAATGGGATCTATTTTTCCTCCCGGTTGGGATTGGGAAAGTTTCTGGAATATTACGGCACTGTTCAGCATCATACTTGCATTTATGAACCTGTTGCCTATTCCTGCTTTGGATGGCGGTCATGTACTCTTTACATTAATTGAAATGATCACCGGCCGCAAGCCCAATGAAAAGTTTTTGGAGTATGCACAGGTAGTTGGTATGGTTATTTTGTTCAGCCTGCTGATTTATGCAAACGGAAACGATCTGTTTGGATGGAACAAATAGGAAAATGACGAATAAGAAATGAAGAATGTTAAATGAGAAAGTGGTACAAGTCCTTTCTCATTTTTTATTTCTAATTTTACATTTCTCAATTATAAATGGGGCTGCCTGGTATTGACAGCGTAGATCTTTGAAGGTGTAAGCATGCAGTGCGTTGGATAGTCAGCACTTTAATCTGAATATTCAAAAACTCAAATGGCAATACACAGTATGCCATGGCCGCTTAATCAGTGATTAGGTAGTCATTAGGGCCGCCGAACAGGTTGATCTGTTACCAGGTTCCGCCGCCGACTCAAACACAAAACAGGTTGCTGTAACAGAAGGCTGTGACTGTTGCAAAAGACCATTCAGCTAAGCATTTCATTGGTATGTTCATGTCCTGTGTTATGCCGACAATCAATCATGAAATAAGCATGTAGAAAGCTTTTAGAGAATATGTTTGGACAGGGGTTCGATTCCCCTCAGCTCCACCATCGGCCGCCGTAGCTTTAGCGAAGGCGGCCCGGCCAATATTGAGGCCCAGCTACCTACGCCAATGGAGTAGGTAGCATTTTAAATATTGCAATTCCCTTTTTCTTATTTTATCTTCCCTTTAAAA
>CAMTVU010000102.1:0-24452 GCA_947085245.1 uncultured Chitinophagaceae bacterium
GCCTGTACGTGTTGCAATAGGAGGAAGGGATTTAGAAAATAATACAGCTGAAGTAGCAAGGCGTGATGAAAAAACAAAAGCAACAGTAAGCATGGATGGACTGGCCGGGCATATTCAGCAATTGCTGGAAGATATTCAGCAGAATATGTTCAACAAGGCCAAAACATACCGTGACAGTCACATTACCAAAGCCGATACCTGGGATGAGTTTGTTGAAACGCTGGAAAAGAAAGGTGGTTTTGTTTCTGCACACTGGGATGGTACTGCTGAAACAGAAGAAGAGATCAAAAACAAAACAAAAGCAACCATCCGTTGCATTCCGTTGAATAATGTGCAGGAAGAAGGGAAGTGCATCTTAACAGGTAAGCCTTCAAAAGAGCGGGTGTTGTTTGCGTTGGCGTATTAAGCTCAGTAATAAAAAAGACAGTTTGTAAAGCATGGCCAAAAAAAGACCATGCTTTTTTTTATACTGATTTGAATATATTTATTTCTATTGTAAGTTTGGTCTATGCAAATTATGTTCTTAAACAGCTTTTACTCCAATGCAGTTGAATGGCTGGGAAGGCATTTGCTTACCTGCCCCAGTAAAATGCTGCTGCATATTGATTGCCCCGGCTGTGGTTTGCAGCGGAGTTATCTTGCGTTGTTGAAAGGTGATCTTGCTTCCAGTTTTCAATTATACCCGGCAGCCATTCCCATTTTGCTGCTGATTACGTTCTTATTCCTGCATCTCAACTTTCGTTTTAAGAATGGTGCTTTTATTTTATCTCTGCTGTATATTTTTTGTGCAATAATTATTCTGGTACATTATATTTACAAGACACTTTCACACCAAAACATAACATAATGGAACAAAATCAGCAAAAAGATTACTTGTCGCAACCAACTCAGCAAGTATTACCAAATTTACCCAATGCAACAGCAGTACTGGTATTGGGAATATTGTCAATTGTTATTTGTTTTATTACCGGCATTATTGCACTGGTAATGGCTAAAAAGGATTTGGAACTTTACAATGCCAATCCCGGTATGTATAACCCTGCTTCATTAAGTAATATTAAAACCGGGAAAATTTGTGCCATTATTGGTATTGTGCTGCAAAGTATTGCCATACTGGTTTATATAATCATTTTGGTAGTTGCATTTGGTGCAATAGGAGCAGCAGGTGGATTCAAATAATCAACCAGCGTAATTAACACCCACTTTTTTTGCCTGGATAACAGAAATACTTTTCAGGTATGGCATATCTCAGAGATATGCCATACCTGTTTAGAGAAAGGGGCGATATTCGATTGCTATCATATTTGAAATACACCCTCATAATTGACATCTACATTTTCTTCCGGCATACCCCGGAGGCAGACCTTCATTTTAATGCTGTAAAAAGACTTTTTACGTTTGGCGGTTATCTGGAATATTTCCACCACCAGCAACCTTCTTGCGTTGAGAATTTATTTTGCAAAAGCCAAAAAAGCTTTGTAACTTTTGCATACTTCTTTCACATTAAAATTTGCCATTATGAATTTCGTACAGCGCATTGAAAAATGGGGTGATACCCATCACCCGAAATGGATTGACTTTATTCGTATTGCATTAGGCGGTATTCTTGTTATAAAAGGGTTTCAATACATTAACAACATGACTGCATTAACCGACACGATGAATAAAGCACCTTTCATAAACACATTTTCTGTTGGTATGGTTTCTCATTACGTAGTGTTTGCACATTTAATTGGTGGTGCATTAATCTTATGCGGCCTGCTTACCCGGTTTGCCAGCTTAATTCAAATTCCCATTCTATTGGGGGCGGTAATTTTTGTAAACATCGCAGGTGGTCTTTTCCAGGCACAATCAGAATTATGGTTCTCTGTACTTATTTTAATCTTATTGGCCTTCTTTGCAGTTGAAGGCAGCGGCCCCATCAGCATAGATGAATGGATGAAAAAACATAATGACGAGAGACCTCACAAACATAAATGGGGCGAATGATTCAGTGAGGTGTTAGAAAACCCCGACGACAAATTCTGAATGATGATTTGTAACTAATCAGTCCAATAATATAATAGCCACTAATTACACGAATTAAAGACAAAATATTCGTGTTAATTCGTGTAATCCGTGGCAAGAAATTAACCCTACTGAATAGTTACGATGATTTTAATTGATCAGATTTTGTTGGCCGGGGTTATTTTTGCAATATGAAATTTCAAACAGGCGACAAAGTATTACTGTTACATACCAATGAAGAAGGTGAAGTGGTGGATATCATCAACAAAAAAATGGTAATCGTTAGTGTGAATGGTGTACACTTTCCTGTTTTTACCGATCAGATTGATTTTCCCTATTTCAAACGTTTTACAGAAAAGAAACCGGAGCCTCCCAAACAGAAAAAATATATTGACTCAGTTAAAAAAGAAAAAGGTTCTGCTGTTAAAGAGTATAAAGTAGGAGAGGGAATCTGGATTGCATTCCTGCCCGTGTTTGATAAAGATATTTTTGATGATGATGTGGTGGAGTATTTCCGTATTTATTTAGTGAATAATACAGATACCGCATTTCAGTTTGAGTATCACCTGCGTTACACCGGCGACAGTGAGTTTAACCTCAAGAATGAAATACTGCCGTACAATGATTTTTATTTACATGATGTGGAATTTGAAAAGCTGAATGATGCCCCACGGTTTGATTTTGAATTCAGTCTTTCACAGCCTGATAAAAAGAAAGCTGAACATTTTGAATCTTCCCTGAAACTGAAAGCAAAACAATTGTTTCAACGCATAGAAGAAATGCTGAAAAAACAGGAAGCAAGTTTTTCTTATCTGCTGATGGAAACTTATCCTGATAAAGTGCAGACTGAAAAAGTGGACATGAGCAAATTAACTGCAGCCGGTTTTAAAATTTATGATGCAGGAAAAGCCCGGCAACACATTCCACCTGCAAGAACAGTGGTTGATCTGCACATTGAAAAGATAACCAACGACTGGAAACACCTCAGCAATTTTGAAATACTAACAACTCAACTAAAGGAGTTTGAAAAATATTACGAACTGGCTGTATTGCATTACCAGCCTTCATTAACTGTTATTCATGGATTGGGTGAAGGAAGATTAAGGGATGAGATACATGATATACTACGTTTGAAAGCTGAAGTAAAATCTTTTGTGAATCAATATCATCCGCAATATGGGTATGGAGCAACGGAAATTTTCTTTCAATACCGCCCCCTCTAAATCTCATCCAAAGGAGGAGACTTGCGACACACAGCCTTGCTTTTCCAACTTGTAAAATAAGTTTGATGGTTGGCTTTTGATTGGAAATATTTTATTGTTGAAAAGAAAGAACTAAAGTTTGATTTTGCACTACTGTGCCGCCTCCTCTCTTTTGGAGAGGAGGAAGGGAGGTGAGGCTTTTTGCATACCTTTACAGTTGCTGCAAACTAAGCTATCGTGGCGCCGCAGGCGCCAAGGAAAGTCCGGACAGCACAGAGCAACGCACCGGTGAAGAGCCGGGTGGCGCCAAAAGCGCCAACAGAAAGTGCCACAGAAAATAACCGCCATGCCGAATTTATAGTTAAGGCAAACCTGCCTTCGCTAAAGCTTCGGCAGGCAAGGGTGAAAACGTAGGGTAAGAGCCTACGGTCTCGCCAGGTAATTGGCGGGAGGGGTAAACCTTGCGTGCTGAAATGCCATGTATATCCTGCCTTGCAAAACAGTTGAATTTATTTTCAGCAGTGGAGCATAGTAAACGGCTCGTTAACAATCATCAAATGATGATGGCGGGAAGGGTAGGCAGATTGATCCCGTAGTGCAAATTACGGGACAGATAAATGATAGCTGTTATCCGCCTGTGCTTCGGCTACGGCAGATGAAACAAAATCCGGCTTATCGGTTTGCAGTAATTTTTATATCAGGCCACGCTTAAGCGTGGCCTGACCTTTTACAGGTATAACATACTTTTAAAGTATGGCATACCTGTCTTCCAGTATTTGTTTGTGATGCAGGAAATGACCAAGTGTAATAAATCCCAATGCATTTACAGTAATGGAATTATTGTTTGCCATACCTCTTGTGTTTAATTCCTTTTCAGAAAAACTGTTGAACAGGAATAGAGTGCTTTTTCTCACCGTTTTCATTTCATCAATCAACGATTGTATAGATCGGTTGCTTACATCTGCCACTTCAGCATAAGCATTTTCATCAAAGCCTGTCAACGGATCGGGGCTTTTTCTTGCAAACCATAAAGCACGGTGAGCAAGAATTCGCTCGGTATCAATCATGTGTTGCAATAATTGTTTAACCGTCCACTTCCCTTCAGCATAAGTATGGTTTGCTTTTGCGGGTTGAATTGTATTTAAAAACGCTTCAAGCACAGTTGCCTGGTTTTGAAAAGCAGTATGCAAATCATCTTCCTGCACATGCATTACATACCCATGCTGAAATGGTGCATAATCGTTTGTAGCAGGTCTTGGCATAAAAACTATTTATGATTTTAAAATCGCCTGGCCTGCCGGCAGAGGCAGGTCAGACGAAAAAAGATTTATCCTTTTTTTGATTTTTTTACTTTTGGTTTTTTAGGTGCAGGTTTTGGGGCAACTATCATTTTGCGTTCGCCTTTTAAAGTTGCTGCAATTTTTATAGATTCATAAGCATTGATAACAGCACCTGTTCTGCTGAAATTACCAAAGTCTTCTTTTTCTTCGCTGCCGGGTTTTTTAACGGTCATGTTTGGATTCTGTGCACCTTTCTCAATACAATATTTCACCTGCTCTGGTGTAAGATCTGGAAAGTAGGAGAGAATGAGTGCAGCCAAACCAGCCACAACGGGGCTTGCCATACTTGTTCCCTGTGCAAAACCATAGGTGTTACCGCCGGGGATGGTTGAATAGATCTTAACACCTGGCGCAAATACATCCACTTCGTTTTTACCATAGTTGCTGAAATCAGCAGCCAGTCCGCCTGTTTTGGGATCACCGCTTGCACCCACAGTAATAAAATTGGGCGCTTTTGTTTTTGTATCAACAAAATTTGGGTTGGGATAATTTTCTGTACTGTCAACATTCTTTCCATCATTCCCTGCGGCATGCACCAGTAATACGCCTTTGCTTTGTGCATAACGAACAGCTTCATCAACCCATCTTTTTTGTGGAGAAAAACCCTTGCCAAAACTCATATTGATAATCTTGGCACCGTTATCAACTGCATACCGTATTGCAAGTGCAATGTCTTTATCATGCTCATCACCATCAGGCACTGCACGTATCATCATGATCTTTACATCATTGGCAATGCCATCCACACCAATACCATTGTTACGGGCTGCAGCAATAATTCCGCTTACATGCGTTCCATGAAATGGGGTTGAAGCCATTACATCCGGATTTCCATAGTAACGATCATTAAAATCATCATACTTATCTTTTACAATTTCACCACGATAGTCTTTAGGTACAACTTCAGATGCTTCCGCTTTCTTTTCCTGCCCTTTATAATAACTTGTAAATTCTTCCAGGATGAAAATATTGGTAGCATCCATCAGTTCAAAACCTTTGAATAAAGCAAACATGGTTGACTTTGCTTCGGTTTCTTTTGAATTTGCAGGTTTGAAAGTTACCAGCTCATTACCCGTGTATTCTTTTTTAAACCGTATTTGCAATAAGCTGTCTGCTTCACCTGATTTTTTATACAAACCACGCAAAAACAAAACCTGCGACTTTGCTTCAGTAGAACCGCTTTCAATGTCTTCCTGAGTTTTTTTAAAAATGCGGTATTCTTCTTTTTCTGCAGGTGACAGTTTTGTTTCATCAACTTCACCGCTGTATTTATTTTTCAAAGCATGATATAGTCTTGCGGCTTCGTAAGAATCTTCTTTTACATTACGGCCATCCTTACCACCCAGGAAATTCCATCCATAAATATCATCCACATAGCCATTCTTATCATCATCAATTCCATTACCCGGAATTTCTTTGGGATTGTGCCAGAGAACAGCTTTTAAGTCTTCGTGCAAAGTATCAACACCACTGTCAATTACCGCAACAATTACAGTTGTGGTTTTGCGGTCTTTCAAAAACTGATAAGCTTGTTCAAGGCTGATGCCATAAAAACCATCGGCTGTTTTATCTTTTAAATGCCACCCCTTAAACTGATCCTCTTTTACTGATGTTTGGGCAAATGAAAGGGTAGCTGAAATAGTGAGGATAGCTAAACCAATCAGGGTTTTTTGGAGATATTTCATTTATTTTTTTTATAGTATGTAAAATTGCAGGAAAGACGGCAAATAAAAATACCGTTTACCCACAATTTGCAGAATTTTTTAAAAATGCCTCCCCCTCTTATCCCTCTCCAACAGAGAGGGACGGTACTTCAGAAAAAAGCCATACAAATTTTTCTTTCATTTCATCAAAAAAGCACAGATCAGCTTTTTTCTGTGCTGATCTATAAGGTAACTGCACCGGTTCCCCTTCTGGCCCGCCCGCTGTACTACTATGGGAGGTAGGGGGCTTATATATCAAACTTAATTCACTGTGCAGGCAGCAGGCAAAAAGGTATGCCATACTTATAGAAGAATGATAAAATTCATCAGTGTGTTTAAAGTATGGCATACCTGAATCATCATCATAAACCCTTAACTTAATGACATTGGGCGGAAGGCATTATATATCAAACTTTATTCCCTGTGCCAGCGGCAGGTTGTTTGAATAATTGATGGTATTGGTTTGCCTCCGCATGTAATTTTTCCAGGCATCGCTTCCACTTTCCCTGCCGCCACCGGTTTCTTTTTCGCCACCAAAAGCCCCGCCAATTTCAGCTCCACTTGTACCAATGTTAACGTTGGCAATACCGCAATCACTTCCGGCAACTGATAAGAATTGTTCTGCTTCACGCAAGTTCAGAGTCATGATTGAAGATGATAAACCCTGTGGCACTCCATTCTGTATTGCAATGGCTTCATCAATGGTTTTATATTTCAACAGGTACAAAATGGGAGCAAAGGTTTCATGCTGTACAATTTTGAAATCAGGCTCAACCTCAGCAATACATGGTTTTACGTAGCACCCGCTTTCATATCCAATTCCTGATAATACAGATCCTTCAACAATAAAATTTCCACCTTCTTCTTTACATTTTTCAATGGAGTTTAAATAAGCGTTCACAGCATCGGTATCAATCAAAGGTCCAACGTGGTTCATTTCATTGAGTGGATCACCAATGCTTAATTGCTTATAAGCTGTTACTAATTTTTCTTTTACTGTATCGTAAATGCTTTCATGAATAATGAGTCTTCTTGTTGATGTACAACGTTGTCCGGCTGTACCAACAGCTCCAAACACAGCACCACGGATAGCAATATTCAAATCAGCATGTTCACTGATGATGATGGCATTGTTGCCACCCAACTCCAATAAACTTCTTCCCAAACGTTCACCAACAGCAGCGCCAACTGCTTTACCCATTCTTGTACTTCCTGTTGCCGATATCAATGGAACCCGTGTATCATTGCTCATCCATTCACCCACTTCTCTGCCACCCTGCAATAAACAGCTCACACCTTCGGGAACATTATTTCTTGCAAAAACTTCGGCAGCAATATGCTGACAGGCGATACCGCATAAAGGAACTTTTTCTGATGGCTTCCAGATACACACATCACCACAAACCCATGCCAGCATACTGTTCCAGCTCCATACAGCTACCGGAAAATTAAATGCTGAAATGATTCCAACAATTCCCAGCGGATGCCATTGTTCATACATGCGGTGTAAAGGACGTTCGCTGTGCATCGTTAATCCATGCAACTGCCTGCTGAGACCAACTGCAAAATCGCAGATGTCAATCATCTCCTGTACTTCACCATAACCTTCCTGCAAACTTTTTCCCATTTCATAAGAAACCAATTTTCCAAGCGGTTCTTTTTTTGCACGTAATGCTTCGCCAATTTGTCTTATAACTTCGCCACGTTTAGGAGCAGGCCATGTACGCCATTCTTGAAAAGCTTCTGTTGCTTTTTTGATTACTGCTTGGTATGTTTCTTTATCTGCAGCAGTAACGGAAGCTATTTGTTTATTATCAACAGGAGAGAAGGAAGTAATTGTTTCACCGGTTGACTTTAACCAGTTTTCTCCGGTGGAAACACCAAAGTTGATGTCTTTAATTCCTAATTGTTTTAAAATATCCTGCATACAATCGTTTTATTGAGGCTGCAAATATCCTGAAAAACTTTTGGAAAAGGTATGCCATACTTGATATATAATAACTGCGACTTAACAATCAGCTTAAGTATGGCATACCTATATTACAATGAAACTTTTATTCCGCCCATTACCCAACGGTTAGGCATAACAGTGCCCAGTATATCACTGTAGCGGCGGTTGAATACATTATCGGCCTGTATAAAAATGCCGAGTTTGTTATCCATGAAATGACCTTCCAACCTTGCATTCATCAGGAAATAATCTTTACTCACAGGTACAAACGCAGGGTTGCCGGTGAGTGCCCTGCGTTGTTTATACAAACCATTCAAAGCAATACTCAGGAATTTGTAACGGTACTGTACACTGAAGTTGTAAAAGAATTTTGCATGGTTGGAAACATAAAGCGATGGGATGGTATCACTGCTTGTACTCTTCATCCATACAGCGCCCATTGCAACAGTAATACGATGATTGGTTGTAAATGTTTTGTTGTATTGCAAATCTGTTTCAATGCCTCTTGTGTTTACCTTATTAATATTTTTTGCAAGGCTGTATGTACCGCCCGGTGCAAGGTTCACCTGTCGTGGCATGTTTGAGTATGGTGTTACCACATAATCAATCAAACCATTGTGAAAACGCTGAAACCATCCGGCTGACAGTTTAAAATCTTTCACAATGAAATAATCAGCGCCTGCTTCATAGCTGAAAGAAGTTTCAGCTTCCAGATCAGGATTGCCGATACGGTTTCCTGATGCAACAGTTGCCGGTTGATAATTATTAAAACGCTCTGTAAAATCTGCATCTCTTGTGCTGCGGCCTGCACTTCCTCTCAATTGCAATTGTTTATAACGATAAGAAAGATTCAACTGCGGCACCAATTCCCATCCTGCTCTTTCATTCCAGTCAACACGTACAGCAGGATTGATATTGAAATGTTCACCAATCTGTTGATTCAGAATTGCAAAAACACCTGTTGAAGTAATACTGTGATTGCCACGGTTGTTCGACTTCACACTTCTCTCAATCAACTGCACACCTGAAGTAAGGATTGATTTTTTATTGATGGTATAATTATACAATGCCAATGCCTGGTAACTTTTTGAACGATTGGTATTGGCTGCTGATGCTTTACGGAACTGGTATTTATCGGATGCGTCTTTTGCTCCGGCATCAAAAGAAAATTTGTGTTTATTTTTTTGATACGTGAAATTGAGATGATGCCATCTTGTAATCACTCTTTCAGTTGCCGAGTCAGTTAAGAAGTTGGTATAAAAATTCTGTGCATTAAAATTACGGTCATCATACGCACCACGGTATGCAATGCTGATATTATCAGTGATATATTGCTTTGCGGAAAGAGAAACAGTAGTAAGATTAAAGAAACCTTTTGTTCCTCTCAAGGTCTGGCCATCGGCAACATTCTGCAACACACCACCTGCAAAAGCTGTTTTATTTTTCTGCCAGGTAAAACCTGCCTGTGCATTTCGTAAACCATAATCGCCAGCGGTAACCTGTGCAATTAATTTCTGTTGCTGCTTTCCTTTTTGTGCGGCAAATGTTTTGGTAATGATATGCACCACGCCCCCAACAGCTTCTGTTCCGTAAATAGCAGAAGATGCTCCTTTTAAAATTTCAATACGATCAATTTCAGCAGGGGAGATAGGAATATAAGAATTGAAATGCCCTGTGAGCGGATCATTTAAACGGATGCCATCTAAAATAATCAGCACCTGTTGAAAAGTGCCGCCACGGATGGTAATATTGCTTTGTACGCCCATCGGCCCACGGCTCTGTACTTCCACCCCCGGTAAATAACGGATGAGTTCATCAATAGAATTTACCGGTAATTTATTGATCTGATCTCCTTTTATTATAAGAATGTTACGACCCGTTTTTGAAGCACTCAGTGGTGTGATTGAAGCAGTAACGGTAATGGGATCTAATTCAATTTCTTTTTGTTGTGCCGATAGTTGTACTGTAATGGCTGCGGCAATTACCAAGAAAAAATACTTATTCGGGATCATAAATAATTTTGTGGCGGCAAAGATAGGGGTGGGGGCAGCGAAACGAAGCGGAAAACTGTCTTACTTTGTACTACGTAGCTCACAGAACAAGATTATAAACAGTATAACTATCCAATGAGCGAAGTAGTATAACCGTCATACTTTCATTGATAAACCTACCGGTTCTACATTACTTACATAGAGTTGTTCAGCACCCTGCTGTTAGTTTTAATGAAAACAATTTCTATGATTAAACTTATACTCTTGTCGTTTTTATGGAACCTGACAAATGCAGCGTATCCGCAGTTACTGTCTGTCGGTTATGTAAACCCTTTAGTTGCAGACACAGCCACAAATACAATAGCATCAAAAGAAAAATTATTGATGTGCCAGGTGTTGCGGCTTACCAATCAAAATAAAGAACGAAGCCTGATGGTGGTGTTTTGTGAAACAACGGTTAAAGATTCAAAACAAAGGGCAAAGTTGAGGAGTGATTATATGCTGAAGCGTGAGCGTATTTATCTCAGCCGTGTTTTTTTTGCTGATGTGGATGTTATAGAGGAGAGAAAAGTACTGATGGATGTAAAAACATTTTTAAAATTGTTGGAAGAAAAATATGAAGGGTTGAGATTATGGGCGGTGCTGAATTCTGACACGATCTTTCAATAAGATTCACCCGCATTTGGAAAATCTCCACTCTTTACATCCTTAATATATTGCTGCACTGCACCAGTTATCTGTTCGTGCATATTCAAATACTGCCGTAAAAACCTTGGCTTAAATTCTGTATTGATGCCCAGCATATCATGCATCACCAGCACTTGTCCATCACAAAAATTTCCAGCTCCAATACCAATGGTGGGCATGATTAAACTTTCAGAAACTTCTTTAGCCAGTGCAGCAGGAATTTTTTCAAGCACCGTAGCAAAACATCCTGCTTCTTCTAAAAGCTTTGCATCCTTTCTTAATTTATTTGCTTCTTCTACTTCCTTTGCCCTTACGGTGTAAGTACCAAACTTGTAAATAGATTGTGGCGTTAAACCCAAATGCCCCATAACAGGAATACCGGCAGCAACAATGCGTTTAATAGATTCAATAGCTTCTTCGCCACCTTCTAATTTAATGGCATGTGCACCAGTTTCTTTCATGATACGAATGGCAGAGGCCAAAGCAATATCCGAATTGGATTGATAGGTGCCAAACGGCAGATCAACAACCACCAGGCAATGATGAATGCCACGCAACACAGATTGTGCATGATAGATCATCTGATCAAGTGTAATGGGTAATGTGGTTTCATGACCAGCCATCACATTACTTGCACTGTCGCCAACCAATATCACATCAATCCCCGCTGCATCAAATATCCCGGCAAAAGAAAAATCATAAGCAGTAATCATGGAAATTTTTTCACCCGATGATTTCATCTTTTGCAGTGTGTTGGTGGTGATTCGTTTTACTTCTTTATTAACTGACATAAATAATATTTTGAAAATTTGAAATTGGGAAATTATAATACAACCGTTGATGCTTCAAATTTCTTTGCTTTCACTTCATCATATAACATATGTACCAAACCATCGGCCAAACCTATTTTAGGAACATAAATTTCTTCTGTGTTTGCCCATCGCATAACGTTGATATAGATCAGTAACGCAGGAACAATTACATCAGCCCTGTCTTCACGGAGTTTGTAATTTCTCATTCGTTCTGCCAATGAAAAACCGCTGAACTCTTTGTGATAGTCACGCAACAGTTCCAATGATAAGGGCTTTCCTTCTTTTCGTTTTGATAAAGAAAATACCTTGTTGATGTTGCCACCCGAACCAATGGCAATAATGTCTTCATAATCTTTTGTGCCAAGCTTAATGAAATCTTTCATCTCTATCCATTGTTTTTCTTCCACCTGGTTTTTCAATAAACGGATAGTGCCAATATTAAATGATTCTTTAAATACTAATTTACCTGCATTAAAAAAAGTAAGCTCTGTACTGCCGCCTCCAACATCAATGTATAAATAGGAGTGATCTTTATCTAAGTTCTCTGCAATATGATTCTCGTAAATGAAAGAAGCTTCTTCATCGCCGCTGATCACTTTAATTTCAATGCCGGTTTCCATTTTCACCTTGCGGATAATATCCTGTGCATTCCTTGCATCCCGCATGGCAGATGTAGCACATGCTTTTACATACTCAACTTCATAAATACTCAATAAATGTTTGTAGGCTTTTATGGTTTCAATTACTTTATTAATCTTGGCTTTGGGAATATCTCCGGTATCAAATACATCAAAACCCAAGCGGAGCGGAACACGGATAAGGTTGAGTTTATTAAATTGAGGTTGAGCTTTTCCGTTCTCAACAACTTCTGTAATCAGTAATCTTGCAGCGTTACTTCCAATATCAATTGCGGCCAGTTTCAATTTGCTTCAGGGTTTTTTGATGCAGGAAATTATAGATCTCAACCTGTGAACGAACGGTTTTGCCTTTCTTTTTTACATATACATTGTCCAGGTCGTTATCTAATATCCTTGCCTTTACATTGTCTTTTAACTGAATGCCAACATAATCTTTCAACTCCTGTTTGATGGCTGCATTGGTAATTTCAACTGCAGCTTCTACCCGGTGATCAAGATTACGCACCATCCAGTCTGCCGAAGATATATAAACTTTCTCTTTGCCATTATTGTGAAATATCAACACACGGCTGTGCTCAAGATACTGATCAACAATACTCACCGCATAAGGTTGCAATTTATATTTATTACTTTCTGTAAGCATGCAAAAAATGCCACGTATAATAAGTTTTATTTCAACTCCGGCCCTGGCTGCATCATAGAGCTTTGCAATCAGTTCTTCATCACTAAGGCTGTTCATCTTCAGCGTAATTGAAGCAGGCAGTTTCTTCTTTGCATTTTTTATTTCATTCTCAATTAACCGCAATAAATGGCGGCGCATTCCCGTAGGACAAACAATCAATGTTTTGCATTGCCTGAGAAATTTCATTTGACTTACCAGCGGCTTTTGCAGGAAATGAAAAATGCGGTTAATATCAGCCATCACTTTTCTGTTGGCAGTAAGCAAACAATGATCGCCATATACTTTTGATGTGGCTTCATTTAAATTTCCCGTGCTTACAAATCCATACTGAATGGTTTTATTCTTTATTCTTTTTTTAATGATGCACACTTTGGCATGTACTTTCATATTGGGTACGCCAATCAATACCTTCACACCTTCTTCTTCCAATCTTTCTTTCCATTCAAGATTGGCTTCTTCATCAAACCTGGCCCTGAGTTCAAGCATTACTGTCACAAGCTTACCGTTTCTTGCAGCGTTGGCCAATGCATTGATCACTTTTGAATTTTCTGCCAGCCGGTAAGCTGTGATCTTTATTTCTTTTACATCGGGGTCCATAGCTGCCTCACGCAACAGATCAATAATTGTATCAAAAGAATGATAGGGGAAATGCAACAGCAAATCCTGTTTCAATATTTCATCAGTAACACGTATGGTTCTTTTAAGTGCAGGATGGGGGAATGGTTTTTTGCGTTCATGCTTTACAGTAAATACATCTCCCGGAAAATCCATGAAGTGACGGAAGTTGTGAATTCGTCCGCCCGGAATGATATTGTCCCTGCTTGTAAGATTCAATCTCCTGATGAGATATTCCAGCAGCCCGGCATCAATTTCCTTATCATAAATAAACCGAACCGGTTTTCCCCTGCGACGGTTCTTTAATCCTTTTTCAATTTTTTGAATGAGTGTGGTGCTTATATCACTTTCAAAATCAATCTCCGCATCCTTCGTTACTTTAATGATATGAGCGCTGTATTCATCAAAGCCCATAAAGGAAAATATTTTAGGCAAACAAAAACGGATCACATCCTCCATTAAAATGATATAATGCTCTCCTGCGGATGAAGGGAGTTTTACAAAACGCCGTTTGAATTTAGCCGGTATTTCAATTAATGCATATTTCTTTTTGTAGGCGCTTGTTTTATTGCTCATGGCTACTGCCAGGTAAAGCGAACGTTCACGCAGGTAAGGAGGCTGGGGATTACTTTCTATCATTTGCGGAATAACCTCCTGCCTTACTTCTTCATCAAAATATGTTTCAATAAATTTCTTTTGTTCTTTGTTGAGCTGTTTTTCAGTTATAAGAAAGATCTTTTCTTTTTTGAGTTCCAGCTGCACTTGATTCCAAATGCGGTTGAATTCATTCTGCTGCTGCAAAACAATATCCTGGATCTGGTCCAGAATCAAATGCGGATTTTTTTCAAGGTGCATTTTGCTTTTCACCTTGTCGCCAATTTCGGCCATGCGTTTTAATGTGGCTACACGAACCCGAAAAAACTCATCGAGGTTATTAGAAAAAATGCCGAGAAAACGTACCCTTTCACGAAGTGGTACCGACGGATCATTGGCTTCCTGCAAAACTCTTGCATTGAAAGAAAGCCAGCTGATATCCCTGATAATGGTTTTACGTTTTTCTGCAGCCATAACAATCGCTTATACTTAACCGTAAATGTATGAAGCCATTTACTGATAACGGGTTAAGTTTTTGAGAAAAACTTTATAAGGTTTCTATTTTTTTCAGAATAGATGTGGTTGATAAACCTTCCACCAATGGAATAATTTCAACCTTTCCGCCATTGGCCATTACTTCTTTTGCACCAACGATGGTATCAACGGAATAATCACCGCCTTTTACCAGCACATCGGGCAGGATAGATGTAATTAGCTGAAGCGGGGTTTCTTCATCAAACAAAACAACGGCATCAACCATTACCAATGAAGCAAGCAGCAAGGCCCTGTTTTGTTCATTGTTTATGGGACGGTTATCGCCTTTTAGTTTTTTTGTTGAAGCATCGCTGTTTAACCCAACAATCAGCACATCTGCAAAGGAAGCAGCTTGCAATAAAGAATGAATATGGCCTGCGTGTAAAATGTCAAAACACCCGTTTGTGAAGGCAATGGTTTTTCCAAACATCTGCCAGCGCATTAAAGCCTGCTGCAACTGTTGAGTATTAAGAATTTTCTGTTGAATATGCTGCGTTGATTTCATTCAATATTTTTTTGTCGGGGGGTAATTCCAATTATTTTTTCAATTCATTTCTTTCGTACCGTTTCATAAAAGGTAAAATAGAAGCACAAATAATACCGCCAACAAGAATAACAACAGTTTGTGCCAACCATAATATCCATCCAAAGGTAAAGCCCATCAAACGGTCAATTCCATACAAATAAAGAGTTTCCTGCACAGCGTATTGATAAGCACCAATGCCCCCTTGTGTAACAATCATGCCAATGCTGCCGAATGAAATAATAGACAAAGCCGGTTTAATGCCGAGGTGTGCTACTTCCTGCAATGCATAAAAACCAATTCTTGAACTCATCAGGTATAAAGACCAGATGAATACAGAATAAAAAAGAAATAAGCCTTTGTTCTTTATTTGCCTGATACTGAGTAAACCACTTAAAATCCCTTTCAATACATTGTTTATTTTTTGAATAATGCTGAAATGCCTTAAGCGTTTTAACAGGAAAAAAATAACTGCAAGCGCAGCAAAGAAAACAGCAATGGAAAGAATGATCCTGGTTGCTGAAAACCCTTCACCATCCCTGTTAAATACTTTTTGCAGCATAGCCATGCCATATTCACCAACTATATCAATCTGCAAAACAATTGTAAGAAAGAAAATGATCAGCAAACTGATAAGATCAACTGCCCGTTCTGCCACAATGGTACCAATCAGTTTATCAGGACCTACTTTTTCATACCTGGCAAGAATGGTACATTTTAATACTTCGCCCAGGCGGGGAAACAGGAGGTTGGCAAAATATCCAACCATCACTGCATTGAATACAAGGAAGGAAGAAGGCTTGTGGCCCAGCGGTTCCATTAAAATTTTCCAGCGTAAGGCACGGATGTAATGACTGAGCAGCATTAACAAAAGAACAGGTAAAAAAAGCAGGTAATTACCATGCCGCAATGAATACCTGATCTGCACCCAGCCTTTTTCATCAATATCTCTTGCCATCCACCAAACAAGAAAAAGCCCCAATCCAAGGAAAAAAAGGAATTGAAGAACAAGGATGATTCTTTTTTTAATCATAAGAGAAAAGACTCAGTCTCAGAGTTTATTAGCTTCTTTTGGAAATACCAGCCAGGGTTTAAACGTTTTTGCTTCTTCAAACTTCATGGTTGCATACGAAATAATGATTACCACATCACCAACGGTTCCCTGTCTTGCTGCCGGGCCATTTAAACAGCAAACACCGCTTCCACGTTTGCCTTTGATCACATACGTTTCAAGCCGGTTACCGTTGTTTACATTCACCACCTGTATTTTTTCGTGTTCAATCATGTTGGCTGCGTCCATCAGATCTTCGTCTAAAGTAAGGCTTCCTACATAATGAAGATTTGCTTCAGTAATATGAATGCGGTGTATTTTCGATTTTAGTATTTCAATTTCCATGTTGGCAAATTTATACTACTTCGCTCATTGGATAGACTATCTTTTTTTAACTTAATTACCTGAATTGTACCTGCCTGCCAACAGGCAGGTTGGTGTGCTGCCAATCAACGTTTCGTATGAGCTACGTAGTACACCGTAGTGATTCTTTTGAATACAGTTTCGCTTAAGTCAAAATCAGGTTATCAATCAGGCGAACTTCATTCAAATAAACAGCAATTAAAGCAACCACTTTTTGCTTGCCGTTCCATTTATCAATCAATTCAAGTGTGTTGGCATCTGCAAGTTCCGTATAATCAACTTTAAAACCTTTTTGAATTAATTGCTGCGATGCATTGTGTTTCAACCCGGAAACAGAACCCGGTTGCAACTGTTTTTTCATCATTGAAAGGGTTTGATAAATGGCGGCTGCTTTTTTTCTTTCTGTTTCATTCAAACGCATATTGCGGCTGCTCATGGCAAGGCCATCTGTTTCACGAAAGGTGGAACCAATTTTAACTACTGTTGATAAACCGGCAAGTTGAACTAATTTTTTAATCACCATACATTGCTGAAAATCTTTTTGCCCAAGGAAAAGATCATTAGGCTGAACAATATTGAGCAGGCGATGCACCACCTGGCAAACTCCCTGGAAATGTCCCGGCCGGTACCTTCCTTCCAGTATGGTTTCAATATAACCCAACTCATAATGGGGTAGATGGGCCGTACCATCAGGATAAATTTCGTTGGCTGAAGGAAGAAACAAAACATCGCAACCGGCTTTGATGAGTTTTTCAATATCACTGTCAATGGTAACCGGGTATTTTTTATAATCTTCAGGATTATTGAACTGGGCGGGGTTTATAAAAAGGCTGCTTACCGTTAATTGGGTTTGTTCTTTGCTTTGCAAAATAAGTGAGAGGTGACCTTTATGCAAAGCTCCCATGGTGGGTACAAAGCCAATTGTAACTGATGATGATTTCTTTGAAGCTAGAAAGCTTTTTATGTCAGATATTCTGTGAAAAATGAACATGAATCGTTGTTTTTATAAACTAAAGGCTTTCATTTTCAAGCCTTATCGCTAAAATCCATTACTTTTGCACACCTTATAATATGAGGTAAAGATTCCTTAACAATCAGCAATGGTAGCAGCAAAGAAAAGAATTTTATTTATTGCCAGCGAAATGTCTCCGTATCTGGAGGAAACAGATTTTTCTTCAATCGTTAACCAACTGGCAATCAAATCAAACGATAGCGGGTTCGAAATCCGTTGCATCATGCCACGTTTCGGCGTGATCAACGAACGGCGGCACAGGCTGCATGAAGTGGTTCGCCTCAGTGGTATTAATGTGTCGGTTGATAATGATGATTATCCGCTTCAGATCAAAGTTGCCTCTTTACCCAATGCCCGTTTACAGGTTTATTTTTTAGAGAATGAAGATTTCTTCAAACGTAAATTCATTTATCATGATGAAAATGAAAAGTGGTTTGATGATAATGATCTGCGTTCTATTTTCTTTTGCAAAGGTGCTTTGGAAACAGTAAAGAAATTCGGTTGGCCTCCTGATATTATTCATTGCAGCGGATGGATGACGGGTTTAATTCCCATGTACCTGCAAACTGCTTACAAGAAAGAACCTGTTTTTGGAAACAGTAAACTTGTTTTCACTATTGGACAAAATACTTTTAAAGAAAAACTGGGGGCTAAGTTTTTAAAGATGGCAAACATACATGCATCTATTAAAGACAAAGACCTGGAACCTTATAAAGATGTAAACAATACTGCCATGTTCCGTGGTGGCGCAACGTATGCCGATGCCATTACTTTTGGCGCAGAAAAAGTAGATAAGAAATTACTGGAAGAGTTTGGCAAAGTGCGTGGTAAAAAAATAGTACCCTTTAAGCCCGATGGTGATTTAACAGACTATTTACAACTATATACCGACCTTTCGTTGAAATAATTTTTCATAACTACTATGAAGTTTTTTAGCCAGAACATGCGCAGGAGAAATTTGTTTTTATCTATTCCATTTCTTTTAATAATTCTTGTGAGCGGTTGTACAAAATTAGAACGTACAACTTTGGGTGGCGATTTACTGCCCGGCTCCGACAGGCTGATTACAGATACAATGGAACTGCCCGTTGAAACAACCTCTTTCATTGAAAACGATACCTCAACCATTGGCAAAGGAGATCAGCATATTTTAGGGTATATCAATGACCCGATGTTTGGTACAACCACTGCAGCCATGTATTTTCAGATGCTGCCTGCTTTCTATCCATTTACTTATCCTGTTGCAAAAGACAGTATGTTCCTTGATTCCTGTGTATTGTCTCTTGCTTTTGGCGGAACTTATGGTGATACCGCTGCTGTTTCAAAAGTAAATGTGTATAAGATCAATGATACATCTTTTAAAGCCTCCAGGCTTTACAGGATCAGCCAGGGAATAAATTTTTCAACATCTGATCTGCTGGGAACAGCGCAATTTACAGCCGTATCATTACGTAAAGGATATAAAGCAGCCTACAAGCCCGATACTATTTTTAATCAGTTGAGGGTACGTTTGGCTAATTCATTTGGCCAGATGTTGCTGGATGAGAGTACAACAACAGGAAATTTACAAAACGATTCTCTGTTTAAAATATTTTTCAAAGGTTTGGCTGTAATTCCCGATTCCACCTTCAGCGGTAATGCCATCAATTATTTTTCACTTACCGGTACTGATTCACGCATTAATCTTTATTACCGATTTAAGAAGAGAGATGGTACAGGCGACAGTTCAACAGTGAGCCGCTTCCCTTTTGTTCCTGATGTTATACGCAGTGCCAATGCCAATAAAGTATATCGCAACTACACAGGCAGCATTGCACAACCAACACTTACATCGGGTTTACCTTCCGGTCTTGCATATATTCAGGCAGGCCCCGGAACTGCGGTTAAAATAAAAGTTCCAACCTTAGACACGATAAAAAACAAACCGTATATTATTCACCGGGCAGAGATTGTAGCCCGCCAGGTTTACCAGGGGCCGCTTTCAATTGAAAATATATTGGTACAGCCCTTCCTGCATCTTTTTACTTATACTGCTGATGGTAAGATTGCAAGTATTCCTTTTGACAGTACAAACTATTATGCCAACACATTTACTGTTGATCTTTTAAGAAATACAGCCCTGTACAAAATCAATACACGTTACACTGGCGGAGAACCCAGTTTTATAAAAGATGCTTCCAATAACCTGGTTGCAGAATATAAAATGAATATTACCAGTTATGTACAGAACATTGTAAATGGTAAAGCTTCACGTCGTGATTTTAAACTCTCGGCTCCTTATTACGCAGAGTTTTCCGGCGGCATCTCAAGTGCGTCCAGCCTCAATCCTCTTGCGTTTGGACGAGTTCAGTTGGGAGGCGGCTCACATCCGCAATACAAAATGTTTGTGCGTATTTATTACTCCAAGCAATAAGATTTGAATTGTATCAACACTTATCTTTGCGCCTGAAAAAATCAGACTATGCCTTATTTATTTACATCCGAATCAGTTTCCGAAGGTCATCCGGACAAAGTAGCTGACCAGATCAGTGATGCGTTAATTGATAACTTCCTTGCATTTGATCCCCAATCAAAAGTGGCTTGCGAAACATTGGTAACAACCGGCCAGGTTATATTAGCCGGTGAAGTAAAATCAAAAGCTTACTTAGATGTACAGGAAATTGCCCGTGGTGTAATTAAGAAAATAGGTTACACCAAGAGTGAGTATATGTTTGAAGCTAACTCCTGCGGTGTATTATCAGCCATTCATGAACAGAGCGCTGATATTAACCAGGGTGTTGATCGTAAGAAAAAAGAAGAACAGGGTGCAGGCGACCAGGGAATGATGTTTGGTTATGCAACCAACGAAACAGAGCATTACATGCCTTTAGCGCTTGATCTTGCGCATAACCTGTTAATTGAATTAGCTGTCATTCGCAGAGAAAAGAATTCAAAAATGCCTTACCTGCGCCCCGATGCAAAGAGCCAGGTAACATTGGAATATGATGATAACAACCGCCCGGTTCGTATTGATGCCATTGTAATTTCCACTCAACATGATGATTTTGATGCTGAAGCAAAGATGCTGGCCAAGATCAAATGGGATATGATTAACATCCTCATTCCCCGCATCAAATCAAAATATAAAAAATACGCAAAGCTTTTTAACAGTGATATTAAGTATCACATTAACCCTACGGGCAAGTTTGTAATTGGCGGACCGCACGGTGATACAGGATTAACAGGTCGTAAGATCATTGTTGATACCTATGGTGGTAAAGGTGCACATGGTGGCGGTGCTTTCAGTGGTAAAGATCCTTCTAAAGTAGATCGCTCTGCTGCGTATGCCACACGTCATATTGCAAAGAACATGGTAGCTGCCGGTTTGTGCGATGAAGTATTGGTGCAGGTTTCTTATGCCATTGGGGTTGCAAAACCAACTTCTATCAACGTTACTACTTATGGTACTGCAAAAGTAGATATGACCGATGGACAAATTGCAAAAATCATTGAAGGTATCTTCGATATGCGCCCTTACTTTATTGAGCAGCGTTTAAAATTGCGTAATCCCATTTACAGCGAAACAGCTGCTTACGGGCACATGGGTCGTGTATCTCAGTTTGTTGAAAAAACATTTACGAGCCCTGATGGTAAAGTGAAAAAAGTAAAAGTGGAATTGTTTACCTGGGAGAAATTGGATTATGTAAACAAAGTGAAAAAAGCATTCGGGTTGTAACCCCGCCTCTCTAAATCTTCCCGGTTGGGAGAGACTTGAATCCTGCAGGGTTGAAACTCTTGCAGGGTTTTTCTTTTAAAATCATTTCTTTGCAAAGTGAAACATTTCAAACAAAATCAACAACGCCCTAAAAAGTCATCCCTGATCACAGGCAGAATTCCTGTACTGGAAGCTTTGCAGGAAGGAATACAGTTAGACAGGATTTATGTACACAATAATCTTTACGGCGATGTAATCGAAGAAATTAAAAAGCTGGCATTTAAACTGAATATCCCTGTTAATAAAGTTCCTGTTGAAAAATTAAACAGTTTCAATATTGCTGATCATGAAGGATGCATTGCACAGCTTTCAAAAATCCGATACCAGGATTTGCAGGAAGTAATTTCAGGGGTAGTTGATAAAGGTGAAGTTCCTTTGTTGTTAATTCTTGATGGAATTACAGACATACGCAACATCGGTGGTATTGCCCGCACTGCTTATTGTTGCGGTGTGCATGCCATCATTATTCCTGATAAAGGAGTAGGAGCTTTGAATGAAGACGCAATACTTACAAGTGCCGGTGCTTTGGAACAGATTGCAATTTGCAGGGTAAACAGCTTAATGAAAGCGGTAGATGATCTGCATCTTAACGGTATTAAAGTATTGGCCAGTGAAATGAGAGCAGATAAAGTTATCTACGATTGCGATTTTAAAGAACCCTGCGCCATTGTGATGGGAGGGGAGGAGAAAGGTGTTTTTCCGGGCTTGATGAAAATATGCGATGAACAATTTAAAATACCAATGGCTGGTAATTTTGAAAGTTTGAATGTTTCTATGGCAACGGCGATGATTTTGTATGAAGTGATGAAGCAACGGAAGTAAATGCTTGAGTAATGCTGTCAGTATAAATAAATCTCAATGAGATTTACAAAGCTTGATTGTTTCACTTTGCATTAATACTTCTGGTTTTTTCAAGTTTTGCAATATTGTATTGCGAAATGATATTTTTTAAAGAGCCTGGTAATATGTAACTGAGAAACTTGTAAACATTATTTATCGTACCGGGTATTACTTCTTCTTTTCCTGCCAGTAAAGCTTTTATGGCAACTGGCGCTACATCTTCAGGGTTCATAAAGGAAATTCGGGCAAAAAGGCCGGCAGATTTATTCGTCAGGTTTTGTTCAACATTGCTGTTCATTCCACTGGGCAACAGAACCGTTACACTTACTCCTTTTGATTTTACTTCTTTGCGCAGGCTTTTGCTGAAATAATATATAAATGTTTTGGTTGCTCCGTAAACTGATTTTGCATACAAAAAGAAAAATACACTGAAACTGCTCGTGTTCAGTATGTATGATTTTTTATGATTCAGTAAAAGAGGTAACAGCAACTTGGTAATGATTACTGTAGCACCGATGTTTAAATGTACCTGTTTGAGAAATAAATCAAGAGTTCCGTTTTCAAATTTAACAGTACTGCCAACACCTGCATTGTTTATGAGCATATTTACCTGAACACCCAAATCAGTTATTTTACGGCAGAACGCAAAACAATTTTCTTCTACTGCTAAGTCATAACCCATTGTTATTACATCTACATCAAAATTTGATCGGATAAAAGATGCAAGTTGCTCAAGCTCCCTGCCGGGAAGAGCAGTTAATATAAGATTGTACTTATGTGCAGCACATTCAAGCGACAATGCTTTGCCAAACCCTTCACTTGCACCGGTTATAACTGTATATACTTTTTCTGCCGGGTTCACTTTTTATTTTGTTTGAGGTGATGAATGGTTTGTTCCATTGCCGTTTTAAATGATGTAATTGAATAACCCAACTCCTGTACTGCTTTCTCACTTGAATAAGCTGCGTTTCTGTACAAACGGTGAATCATTTTTGGTATTAATGCTGCATCTGTATTCAACAGTTTTGCTTTAGCAAGCTGAATATAACTCAACAACAAAGCAGCGCTTTTGGGAACCGGGATTACAAATGGTCTTTTCCCCGTTATATCGTGCAGGGTATCTATCAACTGTGTATAAGAAATATTTTCGCCACCAAGCAAATAGGTTTCACCTGCCCCGCCTTTTTCCATAGCACATAAATATCCATTTATTAAATCGTCAATAAAAACATAATTATGTTCAATATTCAAGTTGGATGGTGTAATAAGCACACCTTGTTTTAAGAATGCGCTGATATAGCTGTTTACACCACTGCTGTAACGCAACAAACCCGGGCCGTAAACTTTGGAAGGGGAAACAATCACAGTATGCAATCCTTTTTTGAAATATTCTTCAGCAACTTTTTCCGACATAAATTTTGTCAGTTCATAATCATTGTCAAATGAAATAATCCTGGGATCATTTTCAGTCATAGGTCTTTTTAACGAAGGGCCTATAACCCCGGCGCTGCTTGTTATAACAGCTTTTTGGATATTCAGCTCCAATGATTTTTTCAATACAAGCTCAGTTGCTTTTACGTTATGATTTAAGAATTCGCTTATTTGCGGCCCCCATATCCTTACATACCCGGCGCAATGAAAAACTTCATTGCATCCCTGCATTGCATTTTCGATGGATGATTCATCCAGCAGGTTTCCAATATGAACTGTAATATTCGGATGTTGCAGTAATTGCCTTCCCGATTCGGAACGTATGAGTGCATGCACTTTTGAACCTTTTTCTGCAAGAGTTAAAGCCAGCCTGTTTCCAATATACCCGGTAGCACCTGTTATAAAAACACTCATGAGGTTGTTTTAAGTTTTCGGTAAAGGTTGATCACTTTCGTTCCTTCAGCACTTAAAGTTAATACAAGATGCAGTACAATTGCCGGCCAGGTTGCTTTTAACCAAATTGCAAGCAGGCATAAAATAAGCCCGAAAACAAAAGTACCAAACAGTATTTTTTTATCATTGAATATGTGAATCAGAAAGTAAAGAAGGAGATTTACTGAAACAGAAATGGGTACTCCCCATGCCTGGGATAAATCAACTAATAAATATCCTCTGAACCAGATTTCATAAACGATTATAAAAACAGATCGCACTAAAAAATA
>CAMTVU010000103.1:0-14022 GCA_947085245.1 uncultured Chitinophagaceae bacterium
ATGTGCCCAGCTGTGTAAACAATATCATTAAAGTTCCGGGTTGCAGCAATCAACTTACTTACCAGGATGTAAATCCATTCTGGTATAAGTTTACCTGTTTTACTTCCGGAACTTTAGGTTTTACCATTAACCCAATTAATGCTGATGATGATTATGACTGGCAGATATTTGATATCACCGGATTGAATCCCAATGATGTTTACACCAATACATCAATTGTTGTTGGGGCTAACTGGTCGGGATTAAAAGGCGAAACAGGAACACGTTCAAATGCATCAGGCCTTTATGAATGTGGTTCTTTCAATAATAACAATCCACCCAAGTACAGCAAGTTGCCAAATATTTTTGCAGGCAGAACTTACTTATTATTAGTAAGTAATTTTTCAAACTCACAACAGGGGTACAAGTTATCTTTTGGCGGTGGCACAGCTGTAATAACAGATCCCAAACTTCCTTTGATGCAGGAAGTAAAACCAAATTGCGGTGGTGATGAATTAAGATTGAAGCTGAATAAAAAAATGAAATGTTCTTCCATTGCAATCAATGGAAGTGATATTGTTGCATTCCCCGGTGGTATTAATGCAGTAAGTGTAACAGCAATTGGTTGCAATAATAGTTTTGAAACAGATTCGGTTGTAATCACTTTGTCTCAGCCTTTACCTCCGGGCAATTATACATTGCAATTAAAAAACGGAACTGATAATAATACAATACTTGATCTTTGCGACAGAGCTATTCCCACTTCGGATGCAGTGAATTTTACATACCAGATTCCGCAACCAACAAAGCTTGACAGCCTGGCGCCCATAATATGTGCACCCAATGAAGTAAGGTTTGTTTTTAAAAAACAAATAAGATGCAGTTCCATTGATCCCAATGGTACTGATTTTGATATCAGCGGTACTTATCCCGTTATTATAACATCTGCAAAAGGGAATTGCAATGCAGATGGATTAACATCTGATATCATTGTTTCTTTTTCTCAATCATTGCAAACAAAGGGAACATTCACCATTCGTTTAAAACCCGGCTTTGATGGCAATACAATTATTGATGAATGTAACCAGGTTACACCCATTTCACAAATGATTTTTTCTGTAAAGGATACGGTGAATGCAGTCTTCAGTTACAATATCCGTTTAGGTTGTTTAGCCGATACAGTTGATTATATACACCCCGGCGGAAACGACATCAACAACTGGTTGTGGAATTTTGGAAGTGGCGGGGGAAGAACCAATCAAACCGAACAGGTGATATATAAAACCTTTGGTGAAAAAACAGCAACCTTAATTGTATCAAATGGTTTTTGCAGCGATTCCGTTACAAGAAAAATCTATCTTGATAATTTTTTGAAAGCTGATTTTATTGTTGATGCTTATAACTGTCCTGCTGAACCTGTTTTGATAACAGGCATTGCAACAAGTGAAAGACCTGTTACACATTTCTGGAGTTTTGGTGATGGGCAAACAAGTACAGATGAACAACCGCTGCAGCACCTGTATCCTGTAACATTCAATGATGTGAAATATAAGATCCGTTATACTGTAACAAATGATATTGGTTGCAGTAATACAATGGAAAAAATAATAACAGTTGTAAAAACCTGTCGCATTGATGTACCAACTGCATTTACACCCAATGCTGATGGGTTGAATGATTTCTTTGGCCCTTTGAACGCCATCAAAGCGGAACAGATGATCTTCAGGGTTTACAACCGCTGGGGGCAACTTATTTTTGAAAGCAGGGATTGGTTAAAGCCGTGGGATGGAACATACAAAGGCATTGACCAGGAACCCACAACTTATGTATGGCGGCTGAGCTATATTAACAGGGATACAAAGAAGAGCGTGGAAAAGAAGGGAATGGTGCAGTTGATACGATAATATAGTTTTCTCCTGCCAGCTTTTCCCCATCTCTGCCAAAATGGGGGAAAAACCAGGCAATCAAATTTTGTTCCAACACACATTATCCTTAACTTTGCCTCCCTAAATTTAGGCTGAATAGCAAGTTGGCGCCCAATTACAGTCATAAATAACTGAAAATCAATTTACTTGTCTTTGCGAAAAGACGGTGGGCTATTCGTGTGCACAAACTTAAAAACCGGTAAGAATATATGTCTTCATCAAGAGTTGCAGCAAACAAGAGAATTAATTTCGGAAAAGTAAAACACCTTGCAGAAATTCCAGACCTGCTGGGTATCCAGATTCAATCTTTTAAAGAGTATTTTCAGTTAGAAACTACTCCCGACAAGCGTAACATTGAAGGGTTATTCCGAGTGTTCAAGGAAAACTTTCCAATTACAGACACACGTAACATTTTTGTACTTGAGTTCCTGGATTATTTTATTGATCCGCCCCGTTATTCTATTGACGAATGTATGGAGCGTGGACTTACTTACGCTGTTCCCCTCAAAGCCAAACTGCGTTTGAGCTGTAATGATGAGGAACACGTTGACTTCCAAACCATCGTTCAGGATGTGTTCTTAGGAAACATCCCTTACATGACTCCCCGTGGTACATTTGTAATCAACGGTGCAGAGCGTGTAGTAGTATCTCAGTTACACCGTTCCCCAGGTGTATTCTTTGGTCAGAGCGTTCACCCCAATGGAACCAAGATTTACTCTGCAAGAGTAATTCCGTTTAAAGGTGCGTGGATGGAATTTGCAACAGACATCAACAATGTGATGTTTGCATACATTGACCGTAAGAAAAAATTCCCTGTAACAACTTTATTACGTTCTATCGGTTTTGAAACAGACAAGGATATTCTTGAATTGTTTGGTATGGCCGATGAAGTGAAAGCTGATAAAAAAGCGCTGGCAAAATTTGAAGGCAAGCGTTTAGCTGCCCGTGTACTCCGCAGTTGGGTTGAAGATTTTGTGGATGAAGATACAGGTGAGGTTGTAAGTATTGAACGTAACGAAGTAGTGCTGGAAAGAGATTCCATTCTTGATGCTGAAGCCATTGAAATGATCAGTGAAATGGAAGTGAAGAGTGTCTTCATTCAGAAAGAAGAAGTGAGCGGTGATTTTGCAATCATCTACAACACATTAAATAAAGATACTTCAAACAGTGAGTTGGAAGCGGTGCAGCACATTTACCGTCAATTGCGTGGTGCTGATGCTCCTGATAATGAAACTGCACGTGGTATTATTGATAAATTATTTTTCAGCGATAAGCGTTATGACCTTGGTGAAGTTGGTCGTTATAAGATCAACCGCAAGCTTGGTTTAAACTTTCCTATTGAAAAGAAAGTATTAACCAAAGATGACATCATTGCTATCATCAAATACTTAGTGAGGTTAACAAATGCTAAAGCTGATATTGATGATATTGATCACCTGAGCAACCGTCGTGTACGTACAGTAGGCGAGCAGTTGTATGCTCAGTTTGGTGTTGGTCTTGCACGTATGGCAAGAACGATCCGTGAAAGAATGAACGTACGTGACAACGAGGTGTTTACTCCGGTTGATCTGATCAATGCAAGAACATTATCTTCAGTAATCAACTCTTTCTTTGGTACATCGCAGTTATCACAGTTCTTAGATCAAACTAATCCTTTAAGTGAGATCACGCACAAGCGTCGTATCTCCGCACTCGGGCCAGGTGGTTTGAGTCGTGAAAGAGCCGGTTTTGAAGTACGTGACGTTCACTATTCTCACTACGGTCGTTTATGTACCATTGAAACACCCGAAGGTCCAAACATTGGTTTGATCTCTACATTGTGCGTTCATGCAACTGTAAACGATATGGGCTTTATTGAAACTCCTTATCGTAAAGTTGACAATGGTAAGGTGGATATGAAACATCTTACTTACCTGAGTGCCGAAGAAGAAGATACAGCAAAAATTGCGCAGGTAAATATTGCTGTTGATGACAAAGGGCATATTATAGAAGAGAAAGTTCGCTCAAGAGAAAGCGGTGATTTCCCGATTCTTGATAAAGCAGATGTAGAATATATGGATGTTGCACCTAACCAGATTGTTGGTTTAAGTGCTTCATTAATTCCGTTCCTGGAACATGATGATGCCAACCGTGCATTGATGGGAAGTAACATGCAACGCCAGGCTGTACCGCTTTTACGTCCACAAGCTCCTATTGTGGGTACAGGTTTGGAAGCAATGGCAGCAAGAGATTCCCGTATTCAGTTAAATGCTGAAGGGAAAGGTGTGGTTGAATATGTTGATGCCAATGAAATTCATGTTCGTTACGAAAGGAACGAAGAACAACGTTTGGTAAGTTTTGAAGAAGATCTTAAGATATACAAACTCACCAAGTTCATTAAAACAAACCAGAGCACCTGTATTAACCTGATGCCTGCTGTATTAAAAGGTCAGGCTGTAAAAGAAGGCGACTTCCTTACTGAAGGTTATGCAGTGAAGAATGGTGAACTGGCATTGGGCCGTAACCTGAAAGTGGCCTTCATGCCATGGAAAGGTTACAACTTTGAAGATGCCATTGTTATTAATGAAAAAGTTGTAAAAGAAGATTTGTTTACTTCTATTCATGTTGATGAATTTGAACTGGAAGTTCGTGATACCAAGCTGGGTGAAGAAGAATTGACTCCGGATATTCCTAACGTAAGTGAAGAAGCTACAAAAGACCTTGATCAGAATGGTATCATCCGTATTGGCGCTGCAATTAAAGAAGGTGATATTTTAATTGGTAAGATTACTCCAAAAGGTGAAAGCGATCCAACTCCTGAAGAAAAGTTGTTACGTGCCATCTTTGGTGATAAAGCAGGTGATGCAAAAGATGCTTCATTGAAAGCTCCAAGCGGAACTGAAGGTGTGGTGATTGATAAAAAATTATTCCAGCGTGCCAAGAAAGATAAGAATGGTAAGATTCGTGAAAAAGCATTGCTTGAAAAAGTAGAGAAGATCCACGAAAAAAATACAAATGATCTGCTGGATGTTTTATTAAGCAAATTATTATCGCTGTTGCAAAGCAAAACTTCAGCCGGCGTTAACAACAACTTTGGTGAATCATTAATAGGCAAAGGAGCTAAGTTCAATCAAAAGAACCTTGCAACAATTGACTATGCCAACGTTAACCCGCTTGGCTGGACAGGTGATGCAACAACCGATGAATGGATTAACCAGTTATTACACAATTACAATATCAAGTTTAACGAAGAGTTAGGCCGTTACAAGAGAGAGAAATTCAATATCTCTATTGGTGATGAATTACCTGCCGGTGTATTGAAACTTGCAAAAGTTTATCTCGCTGTAAAGCGTAAACTGAAAGTGGGTGATAAGATGGCGGGCCGCCACGGTAACAAAGGTATTGTTGCTAAAATTGTTCGCCAGGAAGATATGCCGTTCCTCGAAGACGGAACTCCGGTTGATATTGTATTGAACCCATTGGGTGTACCAAGCCGTATGAACCTTGGGCAGATTTATGAAACTGTTCTTGGCTGGGCTGGTGAAAAACTGGGAGTAAAATTTGCAACACCAATCTTTGATGGTGCAACAGTAGAAGAAATTGCTGATCATATTGAGAAGGCAGGTTTACCGAAGTTTGGTCATACATTCTTATATGATGGTGAAACAGGTGAGCGCTTCCACCAGAAAGCAACAGTTGGTATCATTTACATGATTAAACTGCATCACATGGTGGATGATAAAATGCATGCCCGTTCAATAGGACCATACAGCTTGATTACTCAACAGCCGTTAGGTGGTAAGGCACAGTTCGGTGGTCAGCGTTTTGGTGAGATGGAGGTGTGGGCATTGGAAGCTTATGGTGCTTCCAACATCCTGCAGGAGTTGCTTACTCTTAAATCAGATGACATCATGGGTCGTGCTAAAACGTATGAAGCCATTGTGAAAGGCGACAACGTTCCCCGCCCCGGTATTCCTGAATCATTCAATGTATTGGTTCATGAATTAAGAGGATTGGGACTTGACCTGAAGTTTGAAGAATAAGGAACAGAAACCTGAAGTGAGTGACACAACCGGTGTTGAATAAAAATCAAAAGCCGGTATCTAAAAAACAATAAAACAGAAACACAGATATGGCATTCAGAAAAGAAAATCGTCAGAGGCCGGCGTTTTCAAAAATCACCATTGGACTTGCATCTCCTGATACAATCCTGGAACGCAGTTATGGAGAGGTGTTAAAGCCCGAAACCATTAACTACCGTACGTACAAACCTGAACGTGATGGTTTGTTTTGCGAACGGATTTTTGGACCGGTAAAAGATTTTGAATGTGCCTGCGGTAAATACAAGCGTATCCGTTACAAGGGTATTGTGTGTGATCGCTGCGGTGTGGAAGTAACGGAAAAGAAAGTACGTCGTGAGCGTATGGGACACATCAAATTGGTTGTACCCGTTGTTCATATCTGGTACTTTAAATCATTGCCAAACAAGATTGGTTATTTGCTGGGCGTTAGTTCTAAAAAATTAGAGACCATTGTTTATTATGAACGCTATGTTGTAATACAACCCGGTATAAAAGAAACAATGAAGATGGGTGATCTTCTTACCGAAGAAGAATACCTTGATTTGTTGGATACATTGCCAAAAGACAATCAATACTTACCCGATGAAGATCCAATGAAATTCATTGCCAAGATGGGTGCTGAAGCTGTGCATGATATGTTGCAGCGCATTGATCTGGATCAGTTGAGTTATGATTTGCGCAATGCAGCAGCTACTGAAACTTCACAGCAACGTAAAGCAGATGCATTAAAGCGCTTGAGTGTTGTGGAAGCTTTCCGTGATGCCAATCTCAGAATCACCAACCGTCCTGAATGGATGGTGATGCAATACATTCCTGTTATTCCACCTGAACTGCGTCCGTTGGTTCCATTGGATGGTGGGCGTTTTGCATCTTCTGATCTGAATGATTTATACCGTCGTGTAATTATCCGTAACAATCGTTTGAAGCGTTTGCTGGAGATTAAAGCTCCTGAAGTAATCCTTCGTAACGAGAAGCGTATGTTACAGGAAGCAATTGACAGTTTATTTGATAACTCAAGAAAATCAAATGCGGTTAAAGCCGAAGGTGGCCGTGCATTGAAATCATTGAGTGATGTGTTGAAAGGAAAGCAGGGTCGTTTCCGTCAGAACTTATTGGGTAAGCGTGTTGACTACTCTGGTCGTTCTGTTATTGTGGTAGGTCCCGAATTGAAATTGCATGAGTGCGGGTTACCAAAAGATATGGCAGCAGAATTATTTAAGCCGTTTATCATTCGCAAACTCATTGAAAGAGGTATTGTAAAAACAGTGAAGAGTGCAAGAAAATTAGTTGATAAGAAAGAAGCCGTTGTTTGGGATATTCTTGAAAATATATTGAAAGGTCATCCTATTATGTTAAACCGTGCCCCAACATTGCACCGTTTATCAATCCAGGCTTTTCAACCAAAATTGATTGAAGGTAAAGCCATTCAATTGCACCCATTGGTATGTTCTGCGTTTAACGCCGATTTTGATGGTGATCAGATGGCGGTACACGTTCCGTTGAGCAATGCTGCTGTATTGGAAGCACAGTTACTGATGCTTGCATCGCACAACATTCTTAACCCGCAGAACGGCACACCCATTACCCTTCCTTCACAGGACATGGTATTGGGACTTTACTATATTTCCAAAGGAAAGAAAACAACGGATACTGAAATTGTAAAAGGACAAGGCAAAGCATTCTATTCACCTGAAGAAGTGATCATTGCTTACAACGAAAAAAAGGTTGATCTGCATGCATGGATTAAAGTGAAAGTAAATGTTCGTGAAAATGAACAGTTGGTTAACAAATTAACTGATACAACAGTTGGTCGTGTAATCTTTAACCAGTTTGTTCCTAAAGAAGTAGGTTTTATCAATACATTACTTACGAAGAAAAACCTGCGTGAAATCATTGGTGATATCATTGAAATTACCAACGTTCCAAAAACAGCAAAGTTCCTGGATGAGATTAAAACTCTTGGATTCCGTACGGCTTTCCAGGGTGGATTGTCGTTCAACATTAACGACCTGCTTGTTCCGGAAATTAAAGAGCAGTTGGTTGAAAATGCTCAAGGCGAAGTAAATGAAGTGTGGGATAGCTATAATATGGGGCTCATCACCAACAACGAACGATATAATCAGATCATTGATATCTGGAGCCGTGTGGATACACGTGTAACAGAAACATTGATCCGTGAAATGGCAATTGATAAACAGGGTTTCAACTCTGTGTTTATGATGCTGGATAGCGGTGCCCGTGGTAGCAAACAACAGGTAAAGCAGCTGGCAGGTATAAGAGGTTTGATGGCGAAGCCGAGAAAATCGGGTTCTTCCGGAAGTGAGATCATTGAAAATCCTGTATTGAGCAACTTTAAAGATGGGTTGAGCGTATTGGATTACTTTATCTCTACACACGGTGCCCGTAAAGGTTTGGCCGATACTGCCCTGAAGACAGCAGATGCCGGTTACTTAACCCGTCGTTTGGTTGACGTGGCACAAGACGTTGTGATTCATGATGAAGATTGCGGAACATTGCGTGGTATTGCTACCAGTGCATTGAAAGATAATGAAGATGTTATTGAACCGTTGAGTGATCGTATTGCAGGTCGTACATCATTGCATAATGTATATGATCCGCAAACGGATGCAGTGATCATTGAAGCTGGTGATCAAATTTCAGCAACTATTGCCAAGCTCATTGAAGACAGCGGTATTGAAACTGTTGAAATACGTTCTGTACTTACCTGCGAAAGCAAGCGTGGTGTTTGTGTGAAGTGTTATGGTAAAAACTTAGCTACGGGCTCACTTACACAACGTGGCGATGCAGTTGGTATTATTGCAGCACAGTCAATTGGTGAGCCGGGTACACAGTTAACACTCCGTACCTTCCACGTAGGTGGTGTTGCGGGTTCTGCATCCGTTGAATCATCATTGCCTGCTAAGTTTGATGGTACTGTTCAGTTTGATGGTTTACGTACAGTAACTGCTACCAATAATGAAGGTAAAAAAGTTCAAATGGTTATTGGCCGTACAGGCGAAGTAAGAATCATGGATGTTAAAAATGATCGCTTGCTCATTACCAATAATATTCCTTATGGAGCAACATTGGCAGTAAAAGAAGGTCAGCAAATCAAGAAAGGAGATGTGCTTTGTACATGGGATCCGTTCAATAACGTTGTAGTAGCTGAAATTGCAGGTAAGATCAAATTGGAAAATATCATTGATGGTATTACTTACCGTGAACAGGCCGATGAACAAACCGGCCACCGTGAAAAAGTGGTGATTGAAACAAAAGATAAAACAAAGATTCCTGCCATATTGGTTGAAGGAGGAAAAGATGTAAAATCATATAACCTGCCTGTAGGTTCTCACATTGTTATTGAAGAAGGAGAAGAAGTTACAGCAGGGCAGGTGTTGGTAAAAATTCCACGTGTACTTGGTAAGCTTCGTGATATTACGGGTGGTCTTCCACGTGTAACTGAACTGTTTGAAGCAAGAAATCCAAGTAACCCGGCAGTTGTTTCTGAAATTGATGGTGTTGTAACATTTGGTTCCATTAAACGTGGTAACAGAGAGATCATAGTAACCAGTAAAGATGATGTAACCAAGAAATATCTTGTACCACTTACACGCCAGATCCTTGCACAGGAAGGCGACTTTATAAAAGCTGGTATTCCTTTAAGCGATGGCGCAATTGCACCTGCTGATATCTTAACTATTAAAGGTCCTTTTGCCGTACAGGAATATGTAGTGAATGAGATTCAGGAAGTTTATCGTTTACAGGGTGTAAGAATCAATGATAAGCATATTGAAGTGATTGTAAGGCAAATGATGAAAAAAGTAGAGATCATTGATGCAGGTGATACAAAATTCCTGGAAGAAGATTTGGTTGATCGTTTTGAATTCAATGAAGAGAATGACCGCATCTTTGATAAAAAAGTAGTTACCGATCCGGGTGATAGCCACAAGGTGCGTCCGGGGCAAATTGTAACTGTTCGGGAATACCGTGAAGAGAACAGCCAGTTACGTCGTGCAGATAAGAAATTGATTGAGGTAAGGGATGCGCATCCTTCTACTGCACAACCTGTATTGCTTGGTATTACCAAAGCATCATTGGGAGTACAAAGCTGGATCTCTGCCGCATCGTTCCAGGAAACAACAAAAGTACTGAGCACTGCAGCTATTGAAGGTAAGACTGATGAACTGTTAGGTTTGAAAGAGAACGTAATCACCGGCCACTCCATCCCTGCAGGTACAGGCTTGCGTGAGTTTGAGAACATGATTGTAGGAAGCAAGGAAGAATATGAATTGCTACTTACAACCAAAGAAGCAATGGCCTTTGATGAAGAAGAATAATTCATGAATTGATAGTATAAAGTCCTCCGCATTACGGGGGACTTTTTTTTGCTGTTAAGGGTATCCTAAAATTCAATTCAATTTTTATCACTCGTTCATATTCCTTTACTTTGCGCACCTGAATATGAAAAATTTTCAAACGATAGTATTGGTGTTGCTCACAGCCGCCGTTGCTGTTCTTTTTGTATTGCATTTTAAAGGCAGCAAACCGGTTGTTGCGCCTGTACAAACCAGCATTAAAGAAAATGGGGCTGATACATTAAAGCATTTACGAATTGCTTACATTGATCTTGATTCAATTCAGAAATATTACGATTATTTCAAACTGAAGAACGATGAAATTGAAAGAGAGAAACAACGGATTGAAAATCAAATTCAGGGCGATTTGAATAAACTTGAAAAAGACCGTATAGAATTTTTAAAGAGAGGCCAGGCCATTACACAAATGGACGCAGAAAAATTTCAACAGGAATATCAAACAAGATACCAGCAAATAGGCCAACGCCAGCAAACCATGCAGGGCCAGCATATAGAGAACCAGGCGAAAGCAATAAATGAGATACAGAAAAAAATAAACGAATATCTCCAGGAATATAATAAGACCCGTAAGTATAATTTTATTTTTTCAACAGGTGAAGGGAATCTTACGTTGTATTATAAAGACTCCGCTTACAATATTACCACTGAAGTGGTGAAGGGGCTTAATGAAGCCTATCGTCAATCAAAGAAGAAATAGATTTTCAGATTAATGCTTATCTTCCGTTTCATTTATTCTGAAACGAAATAACTGCTATGACATCCTCAAAAGAATTTAAACCCTCACTCAGTTTATTGGATGCCACAATGCTTGTGGCCGGGTCAATGATTGGTTCCGGTATTTTTATTGTTAGTGCTGATATTGCACGCAATGTGGGCAGTGCAGGGTGGTTGATTGTGGTTTGGTTAATTACCGGATTAATGACCCTCATAGCAGCAGTAAGTTATGGCGAACTTAGCGGCATGTATCCCAAAGCAGGAGGGCAGTATGTGTATTTAAAGGAAGCTTTTAACCCTTTGGCCGGATTCTTATATGGCTGGAGTTTCTTTTTCGTAATTCAAACGGCAACCATTGCAGCGGTAGGAGTAGCTTTTTCAAAATTTACCGGTTATTTTATTCCTGCTTTAGATATTACAGACGAAAATATTTTATTACAAATAGGCTGGTTCAAACTTTATCCTGCACAATTTGTATCCATTTTAGTAATTGTGTTGCTTACGTATATCAATACAAAAGGCGTAAAAGGAGGAAAGATCATTCAAACCGTATTCACCATCACCAAGCTCATTTCTTTATTTGGCTTAATTGTATTTGGCCTGGTGCTGGCTGCAAAGGCAGATATATGGAATGCCAATTGGGCCAATGGATGGGAGATGAAAAGTTTATCGGCTGATGGTTTAATTGCAGGTGTTGCAGGCAGTGCAGTGCTGGGTGCCATTGCAGCATCAATGGTGGGATCTATTTTCAGCAGCGATGCATGGAACAATGTAACATTTATTGCAGGTGAAATAAAAAATCCCAAACGTAATATCGGTTTGAGTTTATTCCTGGGCACTTTAATTGTTACAATCATTTATGTTGCTGCAAACCTCATGTACATAAGTGTATTACCAATCAATGAAATTGCATTTGCAAAACAGGATAGGGTAGCCGTTGCAGCATCACAAAAAATATTCGGAGATGCCGGTACGTATGTTATTGCAGTAATGATCATGATTTCAACTTTTGGATGCATTAACGGATTGGTGCTTGCTGGTGCAAGGGTGTATTATACAATGGCCAAAGACGGACTGTTCTTTAAAAATGCAGGAACATTAAATGAAAATGCTGTGCCGCAATGGGCATTATGGGCACAGTGTATCTGGGCTTCTTTACTTTGCTTAAGCGGACAGTATGGCGATTTGCTTGATATGATTGCACTGGTTGTTGTTATCTTTTATGCACTCACCATTGCCGGTATTTTTATTCTTCGAAAGAAGCAACCGGATATTGAACGGCCTTATAAAGCATTTGGGTATCCTGTATTACCGGTTGTTTATATTGTTTTGGCAGTAGTCTTTTGTGTATTCCTGATTATAATGAAACCTTTATACGCAGGTATTGGATTGGCAATTGTATTGCTTGGCATTCCTGTTTATTATCTTGCAGCTTCAGGTAAAAAGAAACCCGTATAAGATGAGCGAACTTAATTTTGATGAATTGTTTAAACAGTTATCACACATTAAAGTGGGTGTAATTGGTGATGTGATGCTTGATACTTATATGTGGGGCCATGTGGAGCGTATTTCTCCTGAAGCACCCGTGCCTGTGGTTTCATTGGATAAAAAAGAATACCGCATTGGTGGCGCAGCCAATGTGGCATTGAATATTGCATCGCTTGGCGCAGGTGTATCCATGCTGAGTGTAGCGGGCAATGATGATGAAGGAAAGCTGCTGCATACATTGTTACAGGAGAAAAAGATCAAAACAGATTTTTTACTCAGCAGCGGTAAACGTATTACTACCAGCAAAACAAGGATCATCAGCCGAAACCAGCAAATGATGCGGTTGGATAATGAGATCACTGCAGATATTGGGTATGAAGATGAAAACCGTTTGATCCTTGCATTACAAACTTTTATTGCACAGGAGAAACCGGATGTACTCATTTTTGAAGATTACAATAAAGGGGTATTGACTGAATTGGTGATTCAGAAATCAATTGATCTTTGCAGGCTTCATGGCATTGTTACAGCAGTTGATCCCAAACGAAAAAATTTCTTCAGCTACAAAGGAGTGGATATTTTCAAACCAAATTTAAAGGAAGTGAAAGATGGTTTGAATTTACTGAGTGATGATGTAAATGAAGAAGTGCTGAAATCAATTCATCAAAAGCTGGCAGAAAAATTGCAACATCATACATCATTCATTACACTTTCAGAGAAAGGAGTGTTTTATAATAACGAAACAGAAGCCGGAATTATTCCCACACATATACGCAGTATTGCTGACGTAAGCGGTGCAGGCGATACCGTAATAGCCGTTGCATCCCTTGTTTACGCTGCAACAAAAAATATAAAACTCATGGCTGAAATTGCAAACATTGCCGGCGGATTGGTTTGTGAAGAAGTGGGAACTGCAGCAATCAATAAAGAACGGCTGCTGCAGGAGTGTAAACTCTTATTGAAGTAATATCTTATGCAAACATTTTCAATTGCTATACATGGCGGGGCAGGTACAATCCTGAAAACAGATATGACACCTGAGCTGGAGGCCTCTTACAGCAAGGGTTTGGAAGAAGCACTGCATGCAGGTTATTCTGTTTTGGAGAAGGGAGGTAATGCATTGAATGCTGTTACTGCTGCTGTTATTTCTTTAGAAAATTGCATTCTGTTCAACGCAGGAAGAGGCTCAGTCTTTACCAAAACCGGAACTCATGAAATGGATGCAGCCATCATGGATGGTAACACTTTAAATGCTGGTGCTGTAGCAGGAGTAGGTTCTGTAAAGAACCCGGTTGAACTGGCATTGGCCATCATGCAAAAAAGCGAACATGTTTTACTAAGTGGTGATGGTGCATTGCAGTTTGCAAAGCAACAGGGATTGAAAATTGAAAAGGAAGAATATTTTTATTCACAACTCAGGTATGATCAATGGCAATTGGTGAAGAATGAAGATGTGGTTGCATTGGATCATAATATTCA
>CAMTVU010000104.1:0-22093 GCA_947085245.1 uncultured Chitinophagaceae bacterium
ACGAAGAAGTTATTTTTCATAATCAATACGTTGTGTTCTTCGTGTCATTCTTTGTGTTCGTTGTGTTCCCCCTTTATCAACCTTTGAGACAGCCTCAATTTTTTGAGTGTTTCACAGATCAGCAACAATAACTTATCACACTATTGCAATACTTCATTCTTTTCTTGTCCTCCCCTGCCCTTCCAATCTATCTTTCTTGAATAGTACATCACAATTGCAAGCAGTATAAATAATCCAATACTTCCAAACAACAACGCTCCATCCTGTAACTGAATTAAAATGTATATGAAACTGTACAGCAAGGATAGGTAGAGGAAAAACAATCCTGCAATACTCCATTGCTCAAATAAGCTTTTTGTATAAAGAGAAACCAACCCTACTGTTGCTGTGGCCGCAATGAGGTATGCATAATCAAACCCAAGATATTCTGATATTGAAAGTAACAAGGTATAAAAAATGCAGAGTGCCAGGCCAACCAGTATATATTGTAAAGGATGAACCGATTTGTTTTTTATCAATTCAATAAAAAAATAAATGCAGAACGTAAGTGCAATAAAAAGAATTGCATACTTCACACTGCGCATGGATTTGCCATAAGAATCTGTTCCCTGTAAAAGCTTAACACCAAAACCCGATTCAAGAATTGCAGGTTTTAAATCGGTCCAGCTTTGTGGTATTTCACGCTGATAATGCAACACTTCCCATTTAGCTGTAAATCCTTTTTCCGAAATTGTTTTATCCCTTGGTAAATATTTTCCATCGAAAGCAGGGTTGTTCCATGAAGAATTTAGCGTAACAGATGTTTGCTTTCCCAATGGTGTAAAATAGAATTGTTCAGAGCCGTTCAATTTTAAATTGAGCGAAAATAAACCTGCCTCATTTTGCAGTGCCTGCGCATTTTCAAGTGCTGCACTGATTCCCGTTGAAGAAATATCATTTGCCGGCAAGCCGGGTTCCAGTTCTTTATAGCTGCCTTTCCAATTGAATACAACTTTTTCGGCTATGCCCCTGTTATCGCTTAACCCAAAACAAATTTTCACTTCATTCCAGTTTACAGTTGCAGGGTCAATACCAAGGTTTTGAAGTTGCACAGGCTGAAAACTTCCGCTGATCTTTAAATCACTTTTATATAACACTACTTTATAAATGCTGCGATACCGGATTTCAGGAATCAGATTTCCATTAATAATTAATTGCTCCGGTAAAAAGTAAGCCATTCGTTTATACTGCATAACCTTTCCTTTTTCATCGGGTAACGACTGCAGATAGGGTATAACAAGAAAGGGACCGTTGAACGTTTGTGCCAGCGCCCATTTGCTGCTTACTTCCTGAATTACTTCTTCCTGCCTTTGCTTTCTTTCCTGAACAAGGCTTTGAATAAATGCAGATGGGATGAGAAGAACGAGTACTAAAAAGCCCACAATGATTGCTTTGATCATTACAGCATTGCGCTGCCAGAATGTAAGTTGTTGCGTTTCCATTTTATAACTTTTAGTTTTTAAAAGATGATAGAATATAACATAAGGTTTTCTATTTTATAAAAGCACTTTGAATTACAAAGTATTTATACAAAAAAATTACTTCCCTATTTGTTTAATCATAACTTCCAACGCATCCAAATGTTGCCGAAAAGCTTTTTCACCTGCTTTTGTAACCGCATAGGTTGTATTGGTTTTCCTCCCCACAAATCCTTTGTTTACTTTAAGCAATCCGTTTTCGACAAGCGCTTTCAGGTGTGAAGCAAGATTTCCATCGGTTACCTGAATCAGCTCCTTCAGTTCATTGAAACTCACTTCGTCATTCACCATGAGTGCGCTCATGATGCCAAGCCGTACCCGACTGTCAAATACCTTTTGCAATTGTTCAATAGGATTCTTCATTACACAAATTCAATTCACAATAATTTTCGTTCATACTTGTTCCACATCACCACCCCATAAATAATATGCAGCACTCCAAACCCTGCTGCCCAAAAATAAAGACCATACCCGGGTAACCAGCAATTAATCAATCCAAGTATAATCATCGCATAACCCAAATATCTGATCTCCCCCAATGTATATTTAGCTCCATTTATGAGAGCCAGTCCGTAAAAAATCAAGCAGCCCGGTGCAATTAAACCATACACTCCTGCTTCAATCAATTTCAGTAAAAACACCCCGCCCGCAAACATGGGCAAAGCAACGTTCCATGTAAGCCGCTTTGCCATTGCTCCCCATACAGGAACTCCCTGCTTTGAACTACGGATATAGGTAAAAATAAAAGCAACAATTATTGCAGCTAAAAAAGTTAAGGCAGCAATCCAAAATAAACGGCTTCCCATGAATGACCTGAGTATATGAATCCCAAATTCTTCATAAGGCCTGTTTCCTACGTGCATACTCTTTATCCCAATTTGTGCTCCTTCATCTATTACATCTTTCGCAAACCATGCACCTGCCAATGCACAGGTGCCGGCAGCAACTCCGCTTAAACCGCTTAAGCTGATGAAACGACTGCTGCGATCCATCATTTTTTTTATATCCTCTAATGTTTCGAGCGATTGATGTTGGCTGTTCATAAAAGCACTTTGAATTACAAAGTAAATACATATTTTTTATTATTTCCAAATCATCTTGTCTTTTTTTAACAGAAACTTGTTAATTGAAAATGCCTGCTCAGCAAACAAAAACCGCCTCCCAACCTTTGATTTGTTATTTTTAATTTTTATTTCAAACCCTAACAACCGGATGAAGTTCGTCTGCCTGTTATTTTCCTTTATACTCCTGGTCACCTTCACTTTTGCACAAACAAAAGTGATTACCGGCATCATTAAAGATTCTCACTCTGATGAACCGATCCCTTTTGCTTCAGTAGTTTTAAAAAAATCAGGCTTTGGTAAATTAAGCGATTCGGCAGGTGGCTTTGTCTTTCATCTTGCTCAGCTCTCTCCCAATGATTCGCTGCTGGTGAGTTATGTTGGTTATAAAAATTTTGCACTGGCGCTGAATGCTGCAAGCGGTGATACCATTTTTCTCACCATCAACATGGAACGTGGAAGCACAGGAAAAGAAGTGATCGTAAGATCAAAATACAGCAAAGGTTGGATATTATGGCGCAAGGTTGTAAAACAAAAACCTGATAATGACCGCTACCGTTTTGCCAATTTCGGTTATGAATTGTACAATAAACTTGAAGTTGATCTCAACAAGCTCAATATTGATAAATTCAAAAATATACGGCCTCTCCGCCCGTTTGGTTTTATCATTGATCAAACGATTGACAGTACCAGCGAAGAAAAACCTTTTCTTCCTGTATTCTTAACTGAAACCATCTCTGATTATTATTTTCAAAAAGATCCTCTCAAACGAAGAGAGGAAATAAAAGCCAGCCGTACATCGGGTTTAAAAAACGAAAGTGTACAGAAGTTGCTGGGGGGCATGGATCAGAATATAAATGTGTATAACAACTACATCCCTGTTTTTGATAAGCGCTTTATAAGTCCCATCAGCGATAACGGTGATGCATTTTACATTTACCGTTTAACCGATACACAATATGTGGCTGGTAAACGTTTTTTCCATCTTGTATTTACACCAAAACACAAAGGTGAAAATACTTTTGAAGGAGATTGCTGGATACACGACAGCACATTTGCAGTGCAGAAAATGAATTTGCGTTTATCAAAAGAAGCCAATGTGAACTATGTTGATAAACTGAGTATCATTCAGGAATACAAACTCATCAATGACAGTATATGGTTTTTGGTAAAAGATAAATTCATCATTGATGTTTCAGCCATTGGCAAGCAAAAATTTGGTGTTACAGGACGTAAAACAACAACCTATAAAAATGTTTTGATCAACTCCGGGGTTGTATGGGAAGCACTGCAAAAAAATAAAAAACTGGAAGAAACAGTTTTACTTCCCGGTTCAGGTGAACAACCGGAAGCCTACTGGAGCGAATCAAGGCATGAAGAACTTGCAAAAAACGAAAAGGCAATTTATGCCATGATAGACACGCTGCAGAAGATGCCTTTATTTAAACGTTACAGTGATATAGCTACTTTTTTAGCAACCGGCTATAAACCTTTTGGAAGCCTGGAATATGGCCCGTGGTTTAATGTAATGAGTGCAAATGTGGTGGAAGGGTTCAGGTTCCGTTTGGATCTTGGCACCAGTACCAACTTCAGTAAAACATGGTGGCTGCGTGGTTATCTTGCCTATGGATTTAAGGATGAGAAATTAAAAGGCAGGGCAGAAATAACACACTTGTTTAAAAAGAACCCACGTACAAAACTGTATGCTTCTTATGCCAATGATTACGACAATGGCCAGGTGTATTATGATGAAGTGGGAACCGATAATATCTTTACACTTGCTGCCAGGAAAAGACAGGTGCCAATAAAGTTTTTACATATAGAACAACAACGGATTGAATTTTCAAAAGAAACACACAGTGGTTTTACATTTGAAGTTTCAGCCACCCGAAAGAAATTCAATCCTGTACGTTCACTTCCTGATAAAAGTATTTACAACAGCGGCTCTGGTGAACCGTTGAATAATGCCGAGCTTGCTGTTAAAATCCGTTTTGCTTACTTAGAACGGTTTTTAGAAGGTACATTCTTACGAAGCAGTTTGGGCAGTCCTTACCCCATTGCAGAAATAAAATATGCAAGAGGCATTCCGGGTTTTCTGAACAGTAATTACCAGTATCATAAAATCACAGCTTCGGTGCATGACTATTTAAAAATTGCCAGTTATGGTGAACTGTATTACAATATATATGCCGGCAAGATTTACGGAAAACTTCCTTTCCCTTTATTGGAAATACACCCGGGTAATGAAATTTATTATTACAACAAATATGCCTTCAACCTCATGAACAGGTTTGAGTACCTGAGTGATGAATATGCAGGTATTAGCCTGGAACATAATTTTGGAAACGGCGTTTTCCGTTTGCTGGCACCAACAAGGAAATTAAAGTTGCGACAGTTCTGGACTGCAAAAACATTATGGGGCAGTTTGAGTGAAGCCAACAGGAGTTTCAACCAGGTTGGTATTGTGTTTGATCGTGGTCATCAGTTTCAATCGCTTAATGGAAAAACGTATATGGAAGTGGGCACTGGTGTTGATAATATTTTACGGGTGATACGCATTGATTTTATCTGGCGTTTATTACCATTGCCCATGCCCCAGGAAAAATATAAACGCTTCGGGGTTTTTGGGAGTTTCCGCTTGCAGTTTTAATCTGTTTCATTCAAAGATTCAAGAATTACCGAACAGGCTTGTTTAATTTCCTCTTCTGTAATTGTAAGCGGCGGAGCTATCCGCATGCAATGCGAAGCAAACAAAAACCAATCAGTAAGTACCCCTTTTGCAATACAGGCATCAATTACTTTTTTATTGGTTCCAAAACTGCTGAATTCAACGGCTATCATCAATCCTCTTGAACGGACAGCGATAATTTTAGGATGATGCAGGTATGAGCGGAATAAAATTTCTTTTTCAAACACCTGCTCAACCAATTTTTCTTCAAGCAACACTTGCATTGCTGCCATACCGGCTGCACAACAAACCGGATGGCCACCAAAGGTTGTGATATGACCCAGCACCGGATTTTCTGTAAGCTTCCACATCAATTCTTTATCGGCTATAAATGCACCCAGCGGCATACCGCCACCCAATGCTTTGCCCAGCAATAATACATCGGGCACTATATCAAATTGTTCAAAAGCCCAAAGCGTTCCATTGCGGCCAAAGCCACATTGAATTTCATCGAGTATCAATAAGGTTCCTGTTTCAGTACAGCGTTTACGTAAAGCTGTTATCCATTCTTGCAACGGTGCATTTACCCCGGCTTCTGCCTGTATGGTTTCAGCAATAACGCAGGCTGTATTTGAAGTGATGAGTAGCAAATCATCAAACGAATTATAATTGGCATGATACACTCCCGGCAACAGTGGACGAAAAGCATTGCGCCAGTATTCGTCACCCATTACACTTAATGCACCTTGTGTGCTTCCGTGATAACTGTTGTTGAACGCAACAATCTCTGTTCGGCCAGTTACTCTTTTAGCCAGCTTCATGGCACCCTCTGTTGCCTCAGTGCCGGAGTTGGTAAAGTAAACTGCGTTGAGAGATGATGGAAGATGATCTGTTAACAGTTTGGCATATTGTACCTGCGGGCTTTGCACAAACTCTCCATACACAAGCAGGTGCATGTATTGATCAACCTGATGCTTAATTGCCTCCACAACTTTTGGATGGCGATGCCCAACATTGCAAACGCTGATGCCTGCAATGAGATCAAGATATTCTTTGCCATCCGAATCCCACAACCTGCAACCTTCTGCTTTTATGATTTCCAAAGCAAGGGGCGAAGGCGAAGTTTGAGCAACATGTTTTAAAAAAAGTTCCCGTTGATTCATATTGTTGCACAAAAGTAAGTGCAGTTGATGAATGTTGGTAAGGCCAGAATTATTCTGCTAACTGCCATAAACCGCTGAAAGGGTTTGCAACCACTGTTGGGCTTTGCAAAAAATATTCTTACCTGCTTACTATGTACCCTCAAAAAACATTACGAACTTTACATTCAATTAAATCCACGTTTTGTATGTCCATTATCCTGCCCGTAGAAGGTATTTTCCCTGAATTTGGCGAAGATTGTTTTATAGCTCCCAATGCTACTATTGTGGGTGATGTAATTATGGGCAATCATTGCAGTGTATGGTTCAATGCCGTGATAAGAGGCGATGTTAACAGCATCAGGCTGGGCAATAAAGTGAATATTCAGGACGGTGCAGTGTTGCATGCCACATACCAAAAAACCAAAACCATCGTTGGTAATAATGTAAGCATCGGCCATAATGCTATTGTTCACGGATGTACCGTTCATGATGATGTACTGATAGGCATGGGTGCTATTGTAATGGATAATGCGGTGATAAACAGCAATTCCATCATTGCAGCCGGGGCGGTAGTGCTGGAAGGAACAGTAGTGGAAGCAGGAAGTATTTATGCCGGCGTACCGGCCAAAAAGGTAAAAGACATCAGCCAGGAACTCATACACGGGGAGATCAATCGTATTGCCAATAACTATATCAAATATTCGGGCTGGTTTAAAGATGTATTAACAGAAAATCCTTAGTCCGGTACAAACATTGTTCTTTATCCAAATGAATAAACCATAATTAAAATGAAACAGTTAACCAAAGCAGCGCTCGTAATCTTTTTGTTGTCTTTCAGTATAAGTTGTAATGTATTTAAACGTACTCCAAAAGAAGGATGTCCAAGTAACGGAAAGAATGTAGGTGCTGAAAAGATTTTGAGTGGCGAAAAAGTAAAAAAAGCAAAGAAATTTAACAGCTAAAAAATAAAAATAAGGGAGTACTAACCCCATATCAATAACACCAAAAATTACCACTATGAATCCCACATTACGTAATCATGTTGGATATAACGAGGCCATCTTAGATGATGAAGCCAGTTATGAAAAATTTCATCGTTGGGCCGATCTCCTGGCCGATAAGTTGAAAATTTCCTTCACCAAAAAGCTGGATGATTTTGAAGCTTTGTACTGGGATTTTCTGTACAAGGGAACCGCCCTTACCCTGAGCTTTAACATCTTTAACGGCATCTCCATTTTCCCTTCGCTGGAAGAAAAATGTGATCATTTTGAAAATGCAGCCATAGCCGAATTGGTGGATGCGTTAAAAGATGCTGATCCGAGTGAAGCATAAAACAGGCCCCATCCTTTATTCCTTCTCTTACCCTTCAACTTAACTCAGGCTAAAGGGACGGTGCAGTATTTCATGTATATACTGTCTTTATTTCCAATTCAACATTTGTACTTCTTTTTTACAGCACATAAAGAAGTGTTTAAAAAAAATTTGATTTCATAAAAGCAAGTTCTGTGCTAAGTAAGCCTCATCTTCGGGGAGGTTTGGAGTGGCTTCTCTTTTCTTCAATCGTTGCCAGTATTCCGCAATAACTTATATAACGAAGCGGATGAATGATTTCGTTGGCAACAGCCTCTTTTACGGCACATCCGGGCTCTTCCAGGTGCAAACAATTATTGAACTGACAATCATTGATCAATACCCTCATCTCCGGAAAATAATGGGATAGTTCCTGCCTGCTTATATCAACCAATCCAAATTCTTTTACCCCGGGTGTATCTATGATCTTTCCGCCAAAAGGAAGTTCATACATTTCAGCAAAGGTGGTGGTGTGCATACCCTTTCCGCTCCAGCCGCTTACTTCTTCTGTTCTTAATGCAAGGTCCGGCATAATGGCATTTATGAATGTTGATTTGCCAACACCTGAATGTCCGCTTAACAATGTAGTCTTCCCTTTTAAAAGTTCAGCTACTTCATCAACTCCTTCCTTTTTTTCCATGGAAATGAGAAATACTTTGTATCCAACAGCTTCATACATTGCCTTCCATTCTTCAAATACATCCATTTCTTTTTGCTGATAAACATCCGCTTTATTGAAAACGATTACACTGGGAATGTGATAGGCTTCTGATGCAATGAGAAAACGATCAATAAACCCCTGCGATGTTCTGGGTTCTTTAATGGTTGCAAACAACATGCTCTGATCCAGGTTGGCCGCAACAATGTGATGCTGGTATTTTTGGTGGGGCGATTTACGGTTGATGTAATTTCTCCGTTCATAAATTTCGGTGATCATTACAGTTTGCTCCAGTTCATTTTCCATCTCAACTTCCACTTCATCGCCCACGGCAATGGGGTTGGTGGAAGTGATGCCCTCTATCTTAAACTTTCCTTTAATACGTGCACGCACAAAATTACCCTCTTCTGTTTTCGCAACATACCAGTTACCGGTTGATTTATAAATGAGCGCTTTCATTAATTAATTGCAAAGAAAAGGAATTGATTGCCACGGAGGCACGGAAAACACGGAAAAACATACCACTTCGTGTTATTGACTGCTTTTCAGAAGCGTACTATCTTTCCTTATTCTCTAACTAAAATCAATCTCGATGTCAACAGATATAAGAATTGATAATTTTCCATTGAAAAAAGAAACTGATATTATCATTGGATTAGGAATCGAAATTCATAAAATATTAGGACATGGTTTCATGGAAATCGTTTATAAAGATGCGCTTGAATATGAATTTAAAACAAACAATCACAGCTATAAACGTGAAAAAGAATATACAATCCCTTATAAAAATATCATTCTCCCACATAAGTTTTATGCCGACTTTATAGTCCTTGATTCTGTAATTCTTGAGATTAAAGCAAAAGATGGAATTGCAGATGAAGATTATGCGCAAACAATTAATTACTTAAAATGCTCAGGTTGTAAAGTTGGTTTGATATTAAATTTTGGAAGAATAAAACTTGATATTAAGAGAGTGGTGTATTAGTAAGATTCATTAAAAAACTCCGTGTATTCCGTGCCTCCGTGGCAACTATGGAAACTTTCGAAGTATTTTATACCTCAACCACACTTCCAGCAACAACAATACTGCAACTGCAATTGCCAGCAAATAAAACTCTTCTGCATATCGTGCAAAGCTGCTGGTTTCAATTTTTGATTTTTCTAACTGATCAATGTCGGAGTATATCTTACTTAAACTTTCATTGTCTTTTGCCCGGAAGTAGTTGCCTCCTGTTTCCATTGCAATTTCAGTAAGAATTTTTTCATCAATATTCACCTTCTCCATAGTACGTACTACACCGCCGGTTGTTTGTTGTGGCAGCGCTGCATACCCTTCCGTTCCCATACCGATAGTATATACTTTTATCTGAAATGCTTTTGCTATTTCCTTTGCAGCATTGGGATCAATTAAACCGCCATTGTTCTCCCCATCTGTGAGCAAAATGATAACCTTACTTTTTGATTTGCTTTTCTTTAACCGTTCAACACCCGTTGCCAATCCCGATCCTATTGCTGTGCCATCCTGTAAAATACCACTACGCACGGCTAAGATCTGGCTTTTTAATGATGCATAATCTGTTGTTGGCGGGCATTGTGTAAAAGGCTCGCCTGCAAAGATCACCAACCCGATCCTGTCTGTTTTTCTTGCATCCACAAAATTGACCGCCACTTCTTTCATTGCTTCCAATCGGTTGGGGCTGAAATCTTCAGCAAGCATGCTGCCACTTACATCCATACAAAGAATGATGTCAATTCCTTCTCCTTCCACCCGTTCTTCATTGCTCCTTGTTTGTGGCCTTGCAATGGCAATGATTAATAATGCCAATGAAAACATACGCAGGATGAAAGGCAAGTGCCGGATGATATTTTTTGAACTGCCCGGCTTTTTATAAATACTTACAGTAGAAACAGTGATGGAGGATGTTGACTTTTTATTTTTCAACATATACCAGCCTGTGAGCACTGGCAACAACAGCAACAGCCATAATAAATACGGATATGCAAACACGATATGTTGATACCACTCATTCAGCATCGGGGTTCAGTTCTTTATCTGATTTCTTAATAACAGTTTCTATTTCCTGCAATGCATTCATGCATTCTTCTTTTGGCGGGGCAAATTTTGCAAACTTCACCGCATCACCCAATCGCAATGTTTGCAGGATACTAATTAACCGTTCATTCAACAGGTGAGATTTTAGCTGCACCGCCAACTCGTCTGTTGTACGTTTTGTAAATGAATGATGAAGACTTCGTTCAAAATATTTTTTCACTGCATAAGATAATTCTGAGAAGTTTTGTTTCTGCGCCAGTTGCTCCTCCCAGCTTTGTTGTTTCAATTTTTCAATCAACTGCAAAAAATCTTCCAGTGGAGAATAGTTTGAATCTTCTTCAACAGCAGCAATTTGTTTTTTCTTCCACCGCCTGAATAAGATGATCAACAAAATCAAACTCAGCGCTGCAGCGGCTGCAATAGCATAGCCAATCCATTTCTCACCACCTTCCACTTCAATAATCGGCTTTACATCGTTCAACACCTGGCTGCCTGTTGTATCATACTCCACCAGTATTTCTTTTGCAGGGAACTTCAGCAACTGAGGCTGATCATTTACATTGGATGGAACAATTACTGCAATATTATCAATTACCCACAAACCACTGTCAAAGCTGCTGATGGTTATTTCCCGTTTCAAAATATCTGTTGTATCAAAACTTACATATTCAAAATGAGGAATACTGTCGGGAAATTTCCATTGCACACCTGCATTGCGGTCAATTGCTTTGAGTTCAAGTGTTACTGTAAAAGGTTCGCCAATTAACACTTTTTCTTTGCCGGAAGTAATAACAGGGGTGATCTGGGCAAAGGATAATAAGCCCGCCAATAAACATCCGGTCAATATCACAACTATTCGTTTTATCATCTGCTCCTGTTAATAAAAAATTTCTGTAACACTTTTACATAATCATCCCCTGCACGCATGTGCAACAGATCAGAACCTGCACGCCTGAACACATCTTTTACATAATCATTGTGTTTATGAAAATCTTTTTCATAAGCAAAACGTACCAGGGGGTTTGAGCTGTCTATCCATCTTTGTTCACCGGTTTCAGCATCGGCAACCTGCAACAGCCCTGCATCGGGCAACTTCATATCCAACTGATCATAAATTTTAATTCCGATCACATCGTGTTTTTTGGATGCAACCCGTAATGCATCTTCATAACCTGATCCCAGAAAATCACTGATCAAAAAACAAATACTCCTGCGCCTGCACACATTATTGAACATGCGGAATGCATCGTTATAATTTGTTTGTTTTGAAACCGCATCATTACTCAGCATTTCCCTTACAATAAACAAAGTATGCTGTTTTGCTTTTTTTGGTGAGATGAGTTTCTGCACTTTATCGCCAAATAAAATTGCACCTACTTTATCATTGTTATTTACAGCTGAGAAGGCAAGTACTGCTGCAATTTCTGTTACCAGATCTTTTTTGCGTTGCAGATGTGTACCAAAGCTGATGCTGGCGCTGTTATCAATCAACAAAAAAAGACTCAGCTCTCTTTCCTCTTCAAATACTTTGCTGTATGGATGGGCGTAACGGGCACTTACATTCCAGTCAATAAAACGAACATCATCACCCGGTTGGTATTCCCTCACTTCTTTATAACTCATACCCTGGCCTTTAAATGCCGAATGATATTCACCTGTAAACAGGTGATTGGTGAGTCGTTTGCTTTTAATTTCAAGCGCTCTTACTTTTTTTAATATTTCTTCGGTAGTTAACAAGAAAAGTTCTGCGTTTTTGAGTTCTAAATTGAATACAGGTTGAATTCTTTCATTAGCACATTGGCATATTATCAAATTAGCAAATTGCTTATGGCACCTTCACCGCATTCATAACCTGCTTTATAATTTCTTCAACAGAAATATTTTCTGCCTCTGCTTCGTAAGTCAATCCTATACGATGCCGTAATACATCGGCTGCAATTGTTCTTACATCTTCAGGCAATACATATCCTCTTTTATTAAGGAATGCCACAGATTTTGAAGCCAGCGCCATATTAATAGATGCTCTTGGCGAACCTCCGTAAGCTATCAATGGTTTCAGATTGCTCAATCCTGCCTGTTCGGGTTTACGTGTAGCAAAAACAAGATCGAGAATATAGTTTTCAATTTTTTCATCCATATAAATTGTACGGGCAAGATCCCTGGCATCCATCACTTCTCTCATTGATACAACCGGGTAAATGGTTGGCGAAGCAATCTGCTGTGTATTCTGGCGAATGATCATCAACTCTTCTTCTTTCTTTGGATAATCAATCACCACCTTCAACATAAACCGATCCTGCTGCGCTTCGGGTAATGGGTAAGTTCCCTCCTGTTCCAACGGATTTTGTGTGGCAAGTACCAGGAACGGTTCATCCAATTGGTATGTGTGTTCGCCAATTGTTACCTGGCGTTCCTGCATTGCTTCCAGCAAAGCACTCTGCACTTTTGCAGGGGCACGGTTAATCTCATCGGCCAAAACAAAATTGGCGAAGATGGGACCACGGCGCACAAAGAATTCATTCTTTTGCTGATTATAGATCATGGTGCCAATAACATCGGCTGGCAACATATCGGGAGTAAACTGAATGCGGCTGAACTTTGCATTGATGGCCTGCGACATTGATTTAATGGCGAGTGTTTTTGCCAGGCCCGGCACTCCTTCCAGCAAAATATGCCCGTTACCCAAAAGGCCTATCAGCAAACGATCAATCATGTGCTGCTGACCAATAATTACTTTTCCAACTTCTGCACGCAGCCTGTCTAAAAATAAACCGGCATATTGAATTTTTTCGTTGAGGATTTTGATGTCTTCTGCGGTTTTTAACATGTAAACTCAGTTTAGGTTGTGAAAATACAATCCTGTACGCATCAGTGAAAATCAATTTATAAACGGTACGGACAAAAAAACATTTCATGCTTTGCAAAAATGCGGCCGAATTTGAAGAAAGTCATTAGCCGATAGTCGTTAGTAGTTAGCCTTTTCAATTCATAACGTGGCCTAAGACTGTCCACTATTGACTATCGGCTAACAACTATCTTTGCCTTATGGATGCAACAAGTGATTTATTTGTACGATGGATGAACCTGGAGCAGAAGCTGGTAGAACGTTTTGGCAAAAAGCCCGATCTTGAAACCGTACTGTTTTTGATAGGCATACAGGAATTTGGAGAATTACGTGAAAAATATACCAAAGAACAAAAGCAGGATCTGATGCATGTGGCTGTTTGTTCCTTACTCTCTCAAAGTGGTTATTTTGAATTTGATCAATTTGACAGGGATGGCTGGCCTCATTTCAAACAACTCAAAGCTATGCCCACTCTTGACATGAAAGAGCAGGAAGATTTTATTAAAGACCATGTATTACTCTACTTTGAGCAAAAAGGAATTTGAATGAAGAAACTCATTTTATTACTTTGCCTCATCTGTTTATTTACAACTGCTGATGCTAAAAAACGTAAGGTAAAAATCGTTACCGGTAAAGGAACCATTGTGGTATTATTAAGTGATAAAACGCCCAAACACAGAGATAACTTCATTAAACTGGTAAAACAAAAATTTTACGACAGTATCCTTTTTCATCGTGTTATAAAAGATTTTATGATACAGGCGGGTGATCCTGATACAAAGCAACCAGAGCCAAACAAGCGTTACGGCAGCGGTGGGTTGAACTATAAAATTCCTGCCGAGTTTGACACTTCTTTATTTCACAAACGGGGTGTATTGGCAGCAGCCCATGATAATAATCCTGAGAAGGCCAGCAGCAGTTGCCAGTTTTATATTGTGCAGGGAAAAAAATTTACAGACAGTACATTAAATGAAGTGGAAGAAAAGCGTTTGGGTGGAAGAAAAATTCCACTCAACCAGCGTGAAGTATATAAAAAAACAGGCGGCACTCCTCAACTCGATCAGAATTATACCGTGTTTGGCTATGTTATAAAAGGAATGGATGTGGTAGATAAGATAGCAGTTGCAGAAAGAGATCAGTACGACAGGCCAAAAGAAGATATACATATTATAAAAATGCGGCTGAAGAAGAAATTTTTATTTTTCTGATTCATGGAAAACAGTCAATTTAGCAGCGCTCTAAACAAAACATATAAACATGAATTTTCCAGAGAATTTACGCTATACAAAAGACCACGAATGGGTAAGTCTTGAAGGCAATGTGGCAACAATTGGCATTACAGATTTTGCACAACGGGAGTTAGGTGATATTGTTTATGTTGATATCAGCGCCGTTGGTAAATCATTGAATGCAGAAGAAGTATTTGGAACAGTGGAAGCAGTGAAAACCGTGAGTGACTTGTTTTTACCTGTAGCAGGAACTGTTACAGAAGTAAACAGTGTATTAAACAATAAGCCGGAATTGGTGAACAATGATCCTTATGGTGAAGGCTGGATGGTGAAAGTAACAGTGAACAACCCGGCTGAAGTGGATGGCTTGATGGATGCTGCTGCTTATTCGGCATTAGTAGCATAATGAAAAAGCTGTTTCAAAAATACCTCGTTACCAAATGGCCGCCCATTCTTTGGTCGGTCATTATTTTTATACTGCTTGCGATGCCGGCTATTTCTATTGCCAAAGAAAACCAATTGGCTTTTCCTATGCTTGATAAAATCATTCATGCATTCCTGTTCGGCTTTTTGGTTCTGTTGTGGGGATTTTATCTGCAACCAAAATATTGTTCGGCTTCAAAATTCCTTTTTGCACTTACAGGTATTGTTTTCCTTTCAACCTTTTATGGCATTTGTATGGAATATGTTCAGCTTTGGGTAGGCCGTGATTTTGATGTGTGGGATATGCTGGCCGATGGAATGGGCGCAGCAGCCGCATGGCTGTTCTTTGCTGTAAAAAATAGACCCCGGTAGAAACCGGGGTCGAAACCAAAACTAACTGCTTATGAGAAAAAATTAATAATCTGATTTTGTTATACAAAGTTCGTTCAATCTGCCTTTTTAAAACGTCACACCTTTGTTAATATTTTATGCAAACGTTTTCGGTGTTTTAAAACGGGTCTCCCGATGAATCGGGAGACCGAAACCAAAACTAACTGCTTATGAGAAAATTGACTGCTTTCTAAACTTAACTACCAGATAGACGCAAAACTGATTCCAGAGTTTATTCTATTAGTGTTAAAATATTCTAAAACCACTCATCCAAAACAAATACCGCCAAATCTGTGCCGCAGTTACATTTGCACTGAAAAATTCAACTATTTGAAAAAAGCTTTTGTTACAATCCTGCTCTCTTGCTGCACTTTCAGCCTTGTTTACAGCCAGGCCAAAACATCCAATGAAACCAATTTCCGAACCGTTATTCAAAGATCATCTGCACCACTTAAAATTGATGGTTTGCTCAATGAAGCAGATTGGGAAAAGGTACCTGTAGTGACAAATTTCAGACAAAGCTTTCCTTATGATTCTTCCCAGGCTTTAACAAAGACAGAGGTAAAGCTGCTGTTTGATGATAAGTTTTTCTACGTGTCAGCAGTTTGTTACCAGTCAAAAAAATATACTGTTCAGTCTTTACGCCGGGATTTTACTGATGGCTCAACCGATGTTTTCATGCTAAGTATTGACCCCTTCCGTGATAACCTGAATGGTTTTTATTTTTCTGTGAGTCCTTACAATGTGCAGAAGGAAGGTCTTATTTCAAATGGCAATGACTTGAATGTTGATTGGGATAATAAATGGATAAGCGCAGTAAAAAATTATAACGACCGTTTTGTAGTGGAAATTGCCATCCCTTTCAAAACACTTCGCTATAAAATATTCCAGGGGTTAAATAGCTGGAACATCAATTTTGTGAGAAATGATTTGCTGCGCAATGAAAGAAGTTCATGGGCCCCTGTACCAAGAGGATTACGGTTGATTGACCAATCATTTTCAGGCACACTTGAATGGAGCGAACCTCCTCCCCCTGCAGGCACCAACATTTCTTTAATACCTTATGTAATTGGCGAATCAAACGCTGATAAACTTAATAATGCAGGCTCAACATTTGGCAATGCAGGCTTTGATGCAAAAATTGCGGTAACTCCATCGCTCAATCTTGATCTCACGGTAAACCCTGATTTTTCGCAGGTAGAAGTTGACCGGCAAATTACCAACCTCAGCCGCTTTGAATTATTCTTTCCTGAACGCAGGCAGTTTTTTATTGAAAACAGCGATTTGTTCAGTGGCTTTGGAGATAATAACACTAACCCTTTTTTTTCAAGAAGGATCGGCATTACTGCAAACACACAAACAGGACTTGCAGAAAAAGTTCGTATTCCCGGCGGCGCAAGATTAAGCGGCAGGATTAACAAAGACTGGCGTATTGGATTACTGAATATGCAGACCGCTTTGGTAAAAAGCGACAGCACACCTGCAGCAAATTTTACTGTTGCTACTTTACAGAGGAGAGTGTTTAAGCGTTCCAATCTTGCATTCATTTGGGTAAACAAAGAAAACTTCCTGAATGATAAAACACGAAAAGACATTCACCAGTTTAACCGTGTGTTGGGTATGGATCTGAACATGGCATCTGCAAACGGTTTCCTGCAGGCCAAAACATATTATCATCAGTCGCTTCAACCCAATCAGCCATCAGGAGCATATTCAGCAGGGGCTATCATTAACTATAACACCCCGGGGTTGAGTGCAGAAAGCAACTGGTATGCAATTGGCAAAGGCTACAATGCAGAAGTTGGTTTTGTACCACGTACCGGTTTTTACAGAAGTGCATCTACCATTTATAAAAATATTTTTCCAAAGAACCAACTTTCAAAAAAGATCAACTACTGGTCGTACGGTTTTGATTATGATATTATTTACAGCCAGTTTGATACCCGTATTACAGACTGGGATGCCAATCTTTTATTTACTACCCGTTTTCAAAATCTTGCACAATTTCGTATAACACCGTTGCGAAGAGAGTACACCTATTTGTTTGATGACTTTGACCCCACCAATAAAAATGACTCTGCTTTTTTAACTCTTAAAAAGGGAACGAGTTATTATTACAATACTACCCGTATATCTTTCAATTCCAATTTCAGAAAAAACTTTTTCTATAATATTCAGTACCGCTTTGGTCAATACTTTAATGGAAAAATTCAATCGGTACAGGCCGATATAAATTTACGCATTCAACCATGGGCGCTATTGCAGCTGAGTGCAAATTACAGCCGTATCCGTTTGCCGCAGGGTTATAATAAAGCAGACTTCTGGATCGTTGGCCCAAGAACTGATATTACTTTCAGCCGAAAACTATTTTGGACAACTTTTTTACAATTCAATAACCAAATTAATAACATAAATATCAACTCCCGTTTGCAATGGCGCTTTAAGCCCATGAGCGATTTGTTTATTGTATATACCAACAATATGTTTGCAGAAACAATTGGAGCCGATCAACGTTTTCAGCAAAAGAACAATGCGTTGGTGGTAAAGCTGAATTACTGGTTCAACCTATAATCAAAAAAAAATCCGGTAATTAATTACAGGAATTTTTCCAACATTCTTTTGCAGCTTATTACTTAAAAAGTTTTACAGGTTATTTTACTTTGTTTGCAATGATTTGTGCATCATTTTGGTAAGTAGTGCAGCCATATACCGATGTTCCTGTCCACCATTTTCCAATTGGCTGATTATAAGAAATACCCATAATAGGAGCTTCCCCATTACCACCCGGATTGTATTCGGTTATTAAATTACAATTGGCATCATATTTTGTTTGGTGATATAACCCAAGTGTATGCCCTGTTTCGTGTGATGTTGCTTCCCAGTTTTGTTTCTGGCTGTAACCAAGGGCTTTTGAAAATACAAAGCCGGGCACTTCAAGTCCCCAACCCCATGAACCTGCATAAGCAACACCTCCGGCTGCTCCGCATACCATGCATTGTTCTCGGTAATGATAATTCGCTGTCTCTTGCTTGCAAGCACTGAAAAATAAACAGCGGAATCGGTGGTTACAATAACATTCTTAAAATCAAAAAAATCAATCTTTACTTCTGCCAATATATTTTGGATTTCAACACTTGAAAACCCCGATGGCGTACAATAAAACGGAACTCCGCTATTCCAATAAGGAGAATTTACATTATGACCATCAAAGTCAAGAAACAACACCCATGATGCAGAAGTAGTTGGTGGTGGTAGTGGTTGCGTAGTTTGTGTATCACATGCATCGCCTATACCATTATTATTTGAATCTTTCTGATCGGGGTTATAGGTTTTAGCGCAATTATCAGAATTGTCCGGAACGCCATCTTTATCAGTATCTCTTACTCTGGTAGCAGTAATTGCATTTCCTGAAAGATCACCTCTTTTAATATTGTTGTAATTGCCCTGTAAAAAATCACAGGTTACAGGTTCTTTTACAGAAACTGTTTTGATGGCTTCTTGTTTTTGACATGCGACTACCAACAGTAGTACGGAGTAAATAACTATTTTCTTCATTTTGAACTCTTTGGATTTTAAAGATTGGTTTTTGATATTGGATTTTAACTTATAGCCCTACTTCATAAATATTTTAATCATATCCATCAAGACTCGGGAGCCTTGCCTGTTTATATTGAATTTTGTGTTTGGTTAGTGATTTGGTTAACAGTATTTGCAATATCCATACCAGAAATGCAGACAACCTGTTTGCCGGTTTCTGCAAGTGCAACATTGTTGTGTCATTTAAAATATCCTGAATTGCGACACCGGCTGTATTTTTAAATATTATGGCAAAAAAAAAGAAAATTGTTCTGCTATTAATTTAAAAAACTAATGTTTCAAGTTAAACCAAATCGTTTCAAATCTGTTGAAAGAGTATAGAAAATATCAGGCTTTTTACTACTTCTGAAGTGTTAACTTTTCTGCATTTTCTGCAAATTGCAAAGCATCAATCAATTCATCAATTTCGCCATTGAGCACTGCATCTAAGTTATAAAGTGTAAGACCTATACGATGATCGGTAACACGGCCCTGCGGATAATTATACGTTCTGATCTTGGCGCTGCGATCACCGGTACTTACCAAACTTTTTCGTTGCCTTGCTATTTCTGCTTCATGTTTACGCACCTGTTCTTCATACAGCCTTGTTCGCATCATGCCCATTGCTTTTTCTCTATTGCCAAGCTGGCTTCTTTCTGTTTGACATATTACCACAGTGCCTGTAGGAATGTGTGTAAGCATTACTTTGGTTTCAACCTTGTTTACGTTTTGTCCGCCTGCACCTCCACTGCGTGATGTTTCCATTTTTACATCACTGTCTCTCAATTCAAAATCCACTTCTTCTGCTTCGGGCATTACTGCAACAGTTGCTGCACTTGTATGTACACGGCCGCTGGTTTCAGTTGAAGGAACACGTTGTACACGATGCACTCCGCTTTCAAATTTTAATGTGCCATACACATCTTCGCCCGTTACCTCTAACTGAACTTCTTTAAACCCTCCAACAGTTCCTTCGCTCTCACTTAGGAGAGCTGTTTTCCAACCCTTCTTCTCGCAATACTTGGTGTACATGCGTAATAAATCACCTGCAAATAAACTTGCTTCATCACCACCGGTACCTGCACGAATTTCTATTATGGCATTTTTATCATCCTGCGGATCTTTGGGAATAAGTAATTGGCGGATCTGTTTTTCAAGTTGTTCTTTCTTTTCTTCTAAAGACGGCAATTCTTCTTTCGCCAGTTCACGCAACTCTTCATCACTGCCATTCAATGCTTCCCTGTAACTTTTAATATCATTTACTACCTGCAAATATTTTTTTTGCGATTGTACAATTTTTTCCAGGCTCCGGTATTCTTTACTTAATGCCGAAAATTTTTGATTGTTTTTAACAACCGCAGGATTGGTAAGTGCCACACCAATTTCTTCAAATCTTGCTTTTATTGCTTCTAACCTATCTAACATAATAACATATTGTATAAGCTGAGTTTATTTTTGTGGTATCGGCTGTTGAAGTTCTGTGCATCACCTGTGGTGTCGCATGCAGACGTTTCAGTCTGCATCCCGACATTTATCGTCGGTGACTCTTGTACAACATATCTTTGAGCATCAAAAAAAATCAGCAGCCTTTTCTTTCTCAACTTTAAGGGCAGCAAAGTTAAAAGAAAACAGCATGGCATTCAGAAAATTCAAAGCAGATCATTTGTTTGACGGATACAAGCTTCATGAAACAGATAATGTATTAATTACTGATGAAGCCGGTTTAGTGCAGGATATTGTTTCATCTCATGAGGCTGGTGAGGATGTGCAGCAGTTCACAGGCTTTCTTTCCCCCGGTTTTATCAATTGCCATTGTCATTTGGAACTGAGCCACCTGAAAAACGTTATTCCACCACACACAGGATTGATTGATTTTTTATGTTCGGTTGTAACCAAGCGTGAAGCCACGGCCTCCCCTAAATCCCCTCCAAAGCCCGCCCGGCTGAACCGTTCGGACGGGGAGGGGGCTTTGAAAGACCCTGAACAATTTAAAATGCAGGCAATGGTTTCTGCAGAAAAAGAAATGTTTGATAATGGTATTGTAGCTGTTGGTGATATTGGAAATACTGCCGATACGGTTTTGATTAAAAGTAAAAGCAGGATCCGCTGGCACAACTTTGTTGAAGTGCTGAGCTTTACAGATGAAAAAGCAGAAGAGAATTTTAAACGCTATCAAGCTGTTGCAAAAGAATTAGAAGCTGCACTTCGTACATCACACATCGCACACCGTACATCGCTGGTTCCTCATTCCCCGTACAGTATTTCGCCCAAAACATTTCAGTTGATCAATGATGCAACTGCTCATCAGATCATTTCAATCCACAACCAGGAAAACCTTGCAGAAAATGAATTGTATAAAACCGGTGGAGGAGAGTATTTAAAACTCTTTAATCTTTTAGGGATTGAAAATTCTCCATTCCCGGTAACAGGTAAAAGCAGCTTCCGTTCTTATCTTCCTTATTTCAACAAAGGGCAAACAATCTTTCTTGTTCATAATACATACATGCCCGAAGAAGATATTGTGTGGGCCAATGAATATGCGGCAGCCACCGGATTAAAGCTGATCTATTGTTTATGTGTAAATGCAAATCTTTACATCGAAAATAAAACACCGCCCGTTGCTCTTTTTTTAAAACACAATTGTGAGATTGTTTTAGGAACTGACAGCTACAGCAGCAACTGGCAATTGAGTATTGCAAAAGAAATGGAAGCATTAAAAGATATGCCATACTTTGGAAGTATGGCATACCTGAAAGCTGTTGAACAACTTTTGCAAATGGCAACATTGAATGGAGCAAAGGCTTTGCAATGGAATGATCAGTTGGGGAGTTTTGAAAAAGGAAAAAAACCGGGGGTGGTGTTGCTGAAGAATGATTTGAGTGAATCAAAACGGATTTTATAACTCACCTACTCTAAGAGGGGACAGCTTTTAAAAAGGTGTCGCCTCTATAAACAAAGAACACACCCCTCAATCCCCTCTCGAGAGGGGAAGCCACGCACAGCCCCCGCTTTTCACAGGCACTAAATAATTGTACCCTTATTTATTTACATATTCATTTCCCTTACGGCTCTAAAATTTGTTGCAACACCGGCAAGCTTTTCAACTTTCCAAACTCGGGCACATGCAAGGCATAATAAATTTCAATTGCTTCCAGTAATTGACGGCGTTGCAAATGGTTCA
>CAMTVU010000105.1:0-3106 GCA_947085245.1 uncultured Chitinophagaceae bacterium
CCAGTCAAAATCTTTCAATTCATTTCTTGTAGTTGGTTTTTGTAAGCCGTTGGTGAGTTGTTCCACCCGTTGGCCCACATATTTCTTCAGCTCCGATACTTTGATGGTTTCAAATTGTCGCATGGCCTCTAATAAACTAAATGTAAAGACTCCATTTTCCAAATCATCACGTTCCTGAGCAAACTGCACACCACCTGCTGCAGATATGATTGTGGCGCCTGTTCCTTTGCCCACATTTACAAATAAGGATTGCATCAGTTCAAAACTGTTTTGCAAGCCAACGGTTTTTGTTTTTGGCTCTTCTCCACCTTCTTCTTCCGAACCACGGTTCATGATTAATCCTTTGTTACCCGTTTTATTCTTTGCTTGCTGAATAGCCAGCATTTCATCTTTGTCAACTTCACCACTATGACAGGCATCGATCAACAACAATTTTTTTCTGGCGGGAATGCTATCCAATAGTTTTTCAATTGCATCATAGGGTATCCCGTTCTCTTCAGGATTTTTAAAATTAACTGTATAAGATGATAAATAGTAATCGTATTGTTTTGATAACAACCCATGACCGGAGTATGCAATAATTACTTTGTCGTTGATATTTGTTTTGAGCAGTTTTTGTTTGAGGGCCTGTACATTGCTGAGTGTTACGTTTTGATCAAACAAGGTATCAATGATAATTCGATCATTATATTTTTCTTTCAGCTTCAGTGCAATGTCACGGATATCTTTTACACACCATTGCAGGTTTCTTCTGCTGTCAGCAAATTGATTAATGCCGATGCCAATGAAATACACATGTTCTTCAATTGGTTTATTTGGATCATAAGATTGATAGCCGGAAATCTTATCAGCCGTTTTACCCGTTCCTTTAAAAACAGTTAGCGGTGATTTAAAACTTTCAAGTCCGTTTACATTGGTTACAGATGCCTCAATTTTATTTACTCCATTTGATAAAAGAAGCGTAACAGTTATTTCAGCTGAATTTGTTTTTTTATCCTTCAACGTTATACCTCTGCTACCAAAAACAGGAACTTCATTAATCCAGAAATTATAACTTTTAAGAAGGGCCGCACTGTCTGTGGCTTTTATTCTGATCGTTAAAGTTTCTCTTTCCTGTGCAGTATTAATTTCATCCTTATCTATGATCGTTAACTGTGGCAATGAAACTTCATTTCCCTTAACAGAAAGAGGTATTCCTAACTTTTGCATGCGCTTTAGATATGCAAGAAGATAGGAATGAATCATCGCCGTATCTGAGTTACCCAAAGATTGCAATATTTTATCCGGCCGGTTATATAAAATATCCAACTGTTCAAAACTGATGGGTTGTAATCCTTTAAGGAAATGCAATTTGGCTACTGCTTCTTTATCGCCTCGGTAAAACATGTCAGGCAATACTGATACTCCTCCCAATGAAAAAAACTTGGGACCATCTGCTTTTCCCAGCCCAACAAAGCTGATTATTTTTGAGAAACTATTTGCCTGATAAAGATCAATGGAATATGCATTGTTTACAAACAATTGATTTTTTTTCTCATACCAGATGAAATCATTTCCCTTTATTCTTTCAATTACACTAAAATCTTTCAGCCTTCTTTTTTCTATCCCTGCATTAGTAACAATGATAAACTCTTCGGTATTTAGAAAAACGATTTTCTTAAAATAAACATCAGAAAATGATCTTACTAATTTCCCGCTTTGTACATCAAATATCTCAACTCGTTGAGGTGATGAACCAAACTCAGAACCAACGGAAAGAAACAGCTGTTTTCCATCAGGAGATAGTATGGCAGCCTCCTTGTTAAAATTCTCAGGCCAGGTTTTAAACTTCATCAATTCTTTACCGGAAATCAAATCATATGTAAAAGCATTTGTTGAATTTGTTACAACCGTTATTTGCTTATTGTCTTTAGAAAACAAAATAGTTCCTGCATGATCATTTTTGTGAATGGTACTGATAATTGTACCATTGTCTGCATCAACAACAAATAGATGATCGATGTATGTATTAATTACAACCTTGCTTTCGTCTTCTGTAAAAGAAGCGGAATAAATATTCATCTCATCTTTTGAAAAAGAAAATATCATTTTTAAAGTAAGCAGTTCAAAACAATATACACCGGTCCTGGCAGTAACCAGCAATCTGTTTCTTGCTTTATTATAGGTTAACTTTTCAATTTGACCATATTTGTCAGGTAATAGAATGCCGGTAAATTGTCCTTTAGTTATGTCCCATTTACCTATTTGCCCGTTATGCAATCCTGCAATTAAAAATTGGTTGTCATCAGTAAAAACAAAATCCCTGAAATAGGTAGAGTATCGCATTGTATCAGGCATTCCAAAGGCGTTTATCAATTCACCAGTTTGCAAATTCCAGACATGAATTCCATTCATCCCATTTAGTGTAGCAAGTCTCTTTCCATCATCACTTATTTTAAAACAACTAATGTCATCTACAAATTGATTGAATTCAAATACCTCTTCTCCGTTTTCAAGTTTTTGAATTTTAGCACCTCCGTACATGTTGGTAAAAATCAACCTTTCATCGGGGCTAACCTGCCAGGCACTTTTATATTGAGCCATTTGTGTATAAAGATTCCGATGACTGGTTCCTTTGCTGATATCCCAAACAGACATACCGAATGACTCATAGCCTGCAATGAGAAAATGATCTTTTTTGGTAAACGATACTTTTTGTACTTCTTTTTCGTCTGTAAACTCTTTAACCATTTTTCCACCTGACAAACTCCATATCCTGATAGTTTTATCTAAAGAAGATGAAACAATATGCTCACTGTTATTACTGAAATTAATATCTGTGATATCATTTGAATGGCCAGTTATCTTTTTTTTCAAGTCCCCGCTTTTTGAATCCCATAATAAAATGTTTTTTTCTGAAATACCTGCTATCCATTTATTATTATCGCTAATAATAAATTTAAAATGATCTGATTTTTTTGCTTCAAAACTGTATAATAAATTCCCGGCTTTTGAATCATAAACATTTACATCTTTGTTAACTCTGTCTGCTATAACAACCAAAGAACTTTTTTTTCCCGTTACAATTAACGGAAAATCCATTTCAAGTTTTATAGAAAACATCAAA
>CAMTVU010000106.1:0-22462 GCA_947085245.1 uncultured Chitinophagaceae bacterium
AAGGTTCCATTCCCATACAGCATCGTTGGTAGCCTTCCCAATCAACTCAAATCTTTCGTTTGATTTTTGTATTTCTTCCTCAGCTTTTTTACGTTCGGTAATGTCAACCATTATACCTCTCAGCTTTACCGGTTCATCATTTTCTACCATTACAGTAACAATATCATGCAACCATACTATCCTGCCATCAGCAGCAATCATACGATATTCAAAATCATGCGCTTTTTTTTCTTTCGTACTTTTTTCACAATAACTTACTGCCCGGAAGCGATCTTCTTCCAAAATATGAGCCGACCAGAAATCGGGTTCATTGATCCACTGTTCAACCGGGTAACCTAATAAACGTTCGGTCTGCTTGCTTACATAAGTGAATTGAAAAGTCTTTACATCAACTTCCCATACTATTCCATCAACCGTATTTATTAAGGAAGAATAATTTCCCTCGGCCATGTGAAGCAGCTCTTCAGCTTTTTTACGGTCGGTAATGTCCAAATGAATTCCATTCCAGATTATTCTTCCATCGGCCATTTTGTAAGGTATGGAGCGGATGTAGGACCATCTTGTTTCTCCTGATAAATTTCGGCGGCGTATTTCAATATCCAATGCAGATAAATTTTGATAGGACGCCCTTTCTGCATCCTTCAGTCTTTGCTGGTCGTCTTCATGAACCTGGCTATAAAAAAGTGAAGGGTTTTGCATTGCTTCACTGGAAGATTTGCCTGTGAGATGTTCAATACTTTTGCTTATATATGTAAATTTTTTCTTGCCGTCAGGTTCATTTTCCAACTGGTAAATCAACGCCTCCGGTAAATTATTACTCAACATTTCTAACTGTATGGTCTTTTCCTGAAACTGCATTTCCGGTTTTTTGCGGTCGGTAATATCCATACAAGAACCAATGTAGCCGGTAAAGATTCCATCGGGGGTAAATCGGGGAACGCCGCTATTCAACACCCAGTGATATGTACCATCGTTGTGGCGCAAGCGGTATTCCATTTCAAATGTGCGGCGTTCCCTGAAGGCACCGAGGTAAATGTCAAGGCATCTTTGGTAATCGTCCGGATGAACGCCCTCTGCCCAGCCATTTCCTAATTCCTGTTCCAGCGTTCGCCCTGTAAAATTGAGCCAGGGTTTATTGAAGTAATTACATAACGCATCTGTATCAGACATCCAAATCAACACCGGTGCAGTATCTGCCATATTCCGAAAGTGCCCTTCGCTTTCCCGCAGAGCTTCACCGGTTTGCCTGCTTTTGGAAATATCTCTTAAAGAAGTAACCCGAACATTCCTTCCTTGATAGTGCATCATCTTTCCGTGTATCATGCCGGGGAATGTAGTACCGTCTTTTCTTAATGCGGTTGCTTCGTAAGGCTCTTCATAGCCTTCAAGCATATTCTTCCTTACCATTTCTCTATCTTCAGCCGCTATCCATTCTATCCCGTTTTTGCCAACAGCTTCTTCAGAAGTATATCCAAATATCTTTTCCGCTGCCAGGTTTTGCTCAATACAAATTCCATTTTCAGAGATGAAGATTGCTTCAAATGCCGCTTCGCTTAATACCCTGTATTTTTCCCTGCTTACTTCAAGTTCATCTTCCGTCTTTTTTCTTTCAGTAACATCTTCAATAAAAATAGATATACCTGCCGCTGAAGGATAGAAATGATTTTTGAACCAACGATCATTGATGGGATTATATTCTTCTGTATAAACAGATTGCTGCTCTTTTATTGCCCGGTTATAGGCTGCATGAAATGGCTGGCCCATGCTTTCAGGAAATGCGGCCCGGATGTTTTTGCCGATCAGGTCTTCCGGTTTGCGCTGAAATAGTTCCCCTGCTCTTTTATTTACATACGTGTAACAGCCGTTGCTGTCTAACGATGCAAATGCATGGGGAATAAGTTCCAGAATATTTAATTCAGAAGAAGATTGAAAATTGGATTCCATGTGGGTTGGGATACTTTAAACCATAAAATACGCATTCCTTCTGATAAACAAAAATCTACTATTGATACCGGCATATAATAATTTATTGTTTAAGCATATAACCGGTTAATTGTACTGCAGGTAAGAACGGTACAGGTATAAAAAAAAGATCAACCGTATCATCTTACAATTGGCCTTCTTAAGTTAAAAGATGAACATATCATTAGTTGTGTTTTACAACAGGTTCTGATTTTCAGGAATTTTCAACTGTACCGGCATTTGTATTTGATTTTTCAACTGAAATAACATTCGTTTTTAGAATCGTTTCATTCCCTTTTCTGTTTTGCAATTCAAAAATGCAACCACATGCCACTTGTTTTTGTAGTACTAAATTTTTTCTGATGTAAATTTTTCACTACCCTCCAAAAGTGCTGTTCTCAAAATGATGAATTACAAACCGGGTAATTGTTTTTTCAGTAAATCCTGATTTCAGTTCATCACTCCACCCAATCGGCAATAAAAATATTGGTATCTCTTGTGCCTCCGTTGTTACGGTTGCTGCAGAAAACAATCTTTTTTCCATTAGGGCTGAACATGGGAAAAGCATCAAATCCAATATCACGGCTGATTTTTGTGAGTTGGCCCCCATTTTCATTCATCACATACAAATTAAACGGGAAGCCTCTTTTAAATTCATGATTGCTGGCAAATATGATGCGTTTATTATCGGGCATAAAAGCAGGCGCCCAGTTGGCCTGTCCAAAACTGGAAATCTGTTTTGCATTGCTTCCATCGGCATTGGCTACCCATACTTCCATGTTGGTTGGCGCTACCAAACCTTCGGCTAAAAATTCTTTATATTCTTTGATCTCTGCTTCTGTTTTTGGACGACTTGCACGCCAGATGATTTTTTTTCCATCGGGACTGAACCAGCCGCCACCATCATAGCCCAACAGATTGGTAATTTTTATTTCTTTTCCAGTTTTCAAATTCATCACATACATATCTATATCCCCATCTTTTGTGCTGGTGTATAACATCTTTTTCCCATCGGGCGAAAGTGTTGCTTCAGCATCATACCCTTTGCTGTGGGTTAATTGCTTTACAATTTTTCCGTTGAGATCGGCCATAAAAATATCATAGCTGTCGTACAAAGGCCAGATGTATTTGTTACCATACTTTTTTCTGTCGGGTACCGGCGGGCATGTATCAGCACTTAAATAAGTGGATGCATAAATAATATGTTTCCCATCTTTCATGAAAGCGCCACAGGTAGTTCTTCCTTTACCATTGCTCACTAACTTAGGTTGAAACTTTTCACCGGGTTGGGTTGGAATTTTACCGATGAACATCTGATCACAATAGATTCCTTCCTTTGGATTTGTTTTTTGAAAAATGAGCCACTTGCCATCATAACTGAAATACGCTTCAGCATTATCGCCACCAAACGTTAACTGCTGCATATTTTTAAAATGCCTCTCTTCAGGATACAAAACAGAATCGGCGATGAGTGGAGCGCTTTGATTCATCACTTCCTTTTTTGATTTTCCTAAAAAGGAAACGGTAACAAATGCAAGCAGGATACTAATCAAAAAACGGGTGTACTTCATGAAAGAGATTTTTGCAAATGTATTTTTTTAAAAGGCAGTAAATGTCAGGAAATTGTAAGAAGCTGTTTAAAAATGATTCTGCGAATTACTTATATGGCTAACAGCGGTCGGTGAGGACACCGACCACGGCGGGCCGCCGTTGGTATCCCCACCAACGGCTTACATGATGAATCAAAATTCTATTTTTAATCAGATTGTAAGAAGCCGAGCCGAAAATAATTTAGCTTTGCAGCATGCAATTGAAAGCAACACTTGCCTCTGTGCTTTTACTGTTATTTTTTGCGTCCTGTAATAATAATGGTATCGTTGAAAAAGAAACTGTAGCCGATACATCAGCCGGCAATCAACAACTTAAAGAACTTGAAACAAAAGTGAAGGAAGCGCCGGAAACTGACAGCCTGCGTGAAGGGTTGGTACAGCAACTGGTACTGAATAACCAATATGATAAAGCATTGGAACAGGTGGAAGTATTGCTGAAAAACAATCCTAACAGCCCGGCTTATTTATTTATGAAAGCGGATGCTTTTGAAAAGAAAGGCGATACGGCCAATGCCATTTCTTTTTACCGGCAAGCCATTGCACAGGCCGGTTTATTTACCGAAGCTCAATTGCGGCTGGCCGCTTTATATGCTGAAATGGGCGACAAGATGGCCATTAAGTTATGTGCTATCCTGCTTAAAGAACCTACTGCTGTAAGAATGCGCAGTGATATTTTATTTGTGAAAGCTGCTTATTACAGCAAAGTGAAGGATATAAAAAATGCAACCGGCATTTACGACCAGATCATTCAAGAAGATTACACTTACCTTGATGCGTATATTGAAAAAGGGTTACTCTTTTATGATATGGGTAACTTTGCTGAAGCGCATAAAATTTTTGAACGCAGTACCAATGTTAGCAACACATTTGCGGATGGTTATTTCTGGATGGCAAAGGCTGAAGAGAAGATGAATAAAAAACAGGAAGCCATTGATAACTATAAACGCTCACTGGCATTGGATCAATCCATTACTGAAGCAAAAGATGCGTTGAAAAGATTGGGTGCGGTGAAATGACAAATGAAGAATAACAAATGAAAAATAAGAAAGTATAACACAAACCATAAACTTCTTCTCATGGCTATAATAGCTCCTTCTTTACTCTCAGCAAATTTCATAAACCTGCAGGCCGATTGTGAGATGCTCAATGCAAGTGAAGCCGATTGGTATCACCTGGATGTAATGGATGGCCGCTTTGTTCCCAACATTACTTTCGGACCCATGATCATTGAGTTTATGCGGAAAGCTTCTTCCAAAATCTTTGATGTGCATTTGATGATTGAGGAACCGGAGAAATATGCAGAAGCATTTAAAAAAGCAGGAGCTGATATTCTCACCGTTCATTACGAAGCCTGCACGCATCTGCACCGCAATATTCAACAGATAAAAAGTCTTGGTATGAAAGCAGGCGTTGCCTTGAATCCGCATACACCGGTTGCATTATTGAAAGATATACTTGCTGATATTGATCTTGTTTGCTTAATGAGTGTAAACCCCGGCTTTGGCGGACAAACTTTTATTTCCAACAGCATCAACAAAATAAAAGAGCTGCGCCAAATGATTGATGAAAAAGGATTGAAGGTTGATATTGAAATTGACGGTGGTGTTACACTTGAGAATGCAAAAACTATTGCAGAAGCCGGTGCAACGGTGCTGGTGGCGGGCAATTCTGTATTTAAATCATCCAACCCAACAGAAACAATTGCTTTGCTGAAGAAAATGTAAACCCAGGCAGCGGTAATTTGATTTGAATTATCCTTATTAATATGACTAAACTCACCTATTCCTTTTTATTACTGCTCTTACTTGGCAGTTGCACCTATCCATGTGCACCATCGGATGGCTTGACAGTTAATTTTATTTCTTATTCTGAACAGGAAATTGGCACATACTCCGTAAAAAAATTCGTGAAAGGCGGCAACTTCAGCACTTTTGTTGATTCAATGGTCATTGATTCAACTATTGGATGGTACTACCGTTCCAATGACACGCTTCACATCGGATCATTTTTAAGTTCTGCAAAACTTGCTGTTAACTTCGATTACAAAATTTATATTCCTGCTGTAAACAGAACCTATGAAATAACAGAAATCTTTGAACCGCAACTGGAGGGTCGTAAATCCACAAAAAAGATGATGTGTGGCAACTCCGTTCAATCCTGCAAAATAAATGGGGTTCCTGCTCAAATACGTTTTGATAATTTATATCTTAAAAAATAAGTTCTTCCGGGTGCATAAAGTGTATTGTTTTTATTTCTTAACTTTATTTATGTATGACGGATAAAGATTTATACATTGAAATTAAAGAACTACCTGCTTCTCTGAAAAAAGAGGTTAAACTATTTGTTGATTTTTTAAAAACAAAGCAAAAGCCGGCCAAAAAAATCAAGAAGCGTAAGTTTGGTTTTGCAAAAGGTTTTTTTGTGATGAAACCCGGCTTTGATGATCCGCTTGAAGACTTTAAGGACTACATGTAATGAACTTACTACTCGATACTAACTGCTTCATTTGGTTTATTAATGGCGATAAATCACTTCCCCAAAAAATTAAAACTGCTATATTAAGTTATGAATCGAATTGCTACCTCAGCATTGCGAGTCTGTGGGAAATAGCAATCAAACAAAGCCTTGGCAAACTTGAACTAAATGGTAGTTTTTACGAGATTGAAGGTTTTCTAACTGACAACAGTATTACTCTGCTCCCGTTAGCATTTGAAGATTTAAAGTCACTTTTAAAACTTGAATTTCACCACAGAGACCCTTTTGACAGAATAATTATTGCTCAATCCGTGGCAAATAATCTTATTATTGCCACTAATGATAAAATGTTTAAACAGTACGGCATAAAAACACTTTGGAAATAGAGGTACTAAACCCTGAAAAATCATCACATAAAATTTTACGAACTTCTTTTCGTTTTAGAATAAACGCTTAGTTTTATCTCCCATGAAGGCAACCAAAACCTGCTTCCTCTTCCTGATGCTGCTGGCAGCATCTGTTTCTTTTGCCCAAAAGAAATTTGCAACCGTTACCGGAAAGGTGCTGGATGAAAATGAACAACCGCTCAGTAATGTATCGGTAGTAATTCTTGGCCGCAGTATTGGCGTTATCAGCAATGACTCCGGCCACTTCAAAATAAAAGTTCCGGCCGATAAAGCATTTGCTCTCATCTTCACCCATACATCCCATCGTACTGAACAACGTAATTTCTTTTTAAATGAAAATGAAGAAGAACGCATTGTGCTGCGCTTGGAAAAAGGAGTAAAAGAATTGCAGGAAGTAACGGTTAAGGACGACCGCATCCGCACCGAAGCATCTTCTTATCGTATCAATCCTAAAAATGCATTGTTGCTTCCTTCAGCAACAGGTGGTGTGGAGGCATTGATTAAAATATTTGTGGGCAGTAATAATGAACTCACTTCGCAATACTCAGTACGTGGTGGTAATTATGATGAGAACCTGATTTATGTAAACGACTTTGAAGTATTCCGTCCCTATCTCGTACGTCAGGGGCAACAGGAAGGGTTGAGTTTTATTAATCCTGAAATGGTGCGTAGCCTTACCTTTTACAATGGTGGTTTTCAATCAAGGTTTGGCGATAAGATGAGCAGCGTGCTGGATATTCAATACAAACGCCCCAAAACATTTGGCGGCTCTGCTTATATTTCTTTGCTGGAGCAGGGTGTGCACCTGGAAGGCGCCACTAAAAATAACAAAGTAAGTTTTGTTGCAGGTGCAAGAAACAGGAGCAATCAAAACCTGCTCAGCAGCCAGCAAACAAAAGGCAATTATGTTCCTTCGAGCAACGATTTCCAGGGATACATTACCTGGCAAGCCAATGCCAAATGGATGTTTGAAGCAATGACCAACTTATCCAAAACACAATTCAAACTCAATCCTGAATTCAGCAGCCAAACGGCATCTGTGTTCTCACCTTTTTTCACAGCCAATCTCGGTTTGGATATTTATTTTGCCGGTGGTGAAAGAGACAGTTACAGCACCAGCATGTTTGGCATTGCAGCCAATCATCAGCCACGAAAAAATGTAAAGTTGAAATGGATGCTGAGCCAGTTCAGCAATAAAGAAGAAGAATCATTCGATATTCAGGGCGCTTATTTGTTTGGCGAAAGGGATTTCGACAGAAGCCGTGCAAGTTTTGGTTTAATTGTAAATCCGCTGGGTGCAGGTGTGTTTCAGAATTTTGCAAGAAACCGACTTACCATTCAAATACAAAATGCAACGCACAAAGGAAGCCTCGAAAAAGGAAAACATTTTTTCCAGTGGGGAAACAGCTTTGAACGTCAAACCATCAATGATAAATTAAATGAATGGGAATTGCAGGACAGCGCCGGTTATACCTTACCGTTCAATCCCAATCAACTTCAGTTAAGTAAGGTTATTAAATCAACATCCAATTTTACATTCTTCCGCACACAGGGTTATGTGCAGGACAATATTATTTTGAATGATTCACTGAACATGACATTGCAGGTTGGTGTGCGTTACAACTACAATACACTGAACAACGAAGTATTGCTTCAACCAAGAATTCAGTTTGCCTTCAAACCAAAATGGAAGAAGGATATTATTATACGTACATCTGCAGGCGCTTATCATCAACCTCCTTTTTACCGTGAACTGAGAAGATATGATGGAACGGTAAATAAAGATGTAAAAGCGCAAAAAAGCTGGCAGGCAGTTGCAGGCATTGATTATAACTTTAAAGGTTGGGGTAACCGGCCGTTTAAGTTACAGGTTGAAGCCTATTACAAACATATATATGATGTAGTTCCTTATGATGTTGACAATGTACGCATCCGTTATTTTGGAAAGAACAATGCCAAAGCATACGCAACGGGTATTGAAGCAAGATTGTTTGGCGAGCTGGTGAAAGATGCAGAAAGCTGGGTAAGTATTGGTTGGATGCGTACAAGAGAAAATATTGATGGCGATCAATGGTATAATTATAAACTCGATTCATTGAATAATCCCATTGACAGTGTGTTGGTGCAGGGCGGATGGATCAGAAGACCCACTGACCGCTTCCTCACCTTTGGTATGTTTTACCAGGATTATTTAGCCACCAACAAGAATTTTAAATTCTCCATGAACCTGTTGTACGGCACCAATCTTCCGTACAATATTCCCAACAGTGTTAAGTACCGCAATGCATTAACCATTGACCCCTACATCCGTGTTGATTTTGGTTTCAGTGCATTGTTATTAGATAGTGAACGCAGCAAACGCAGGAGCCACAGCCCTTTCAGGAGCTTTAATAATATATGGGCAAGTTTGGAAGTGTTTAATGTTATTGACAGGCCCAATACCATTTCTTATTTGCTGATCAAAGATTTCAGCAATACCATTTTCTCCATTCCCAATCGTTTAACGCCACGGTTGGTGAATTTTAAAATTGTGGCGAGGTGGTAAGTTGTCGCTTTTACGACTTTAATTATTTTTTCCTTGTATTATCTTTATAGTTCAAACACAGGTTATGAAAACAGCAACAATGACCGCCTTCTTCCTGTTCGTTATTACAACAGGCTTTTCACAGGCCAACGATCCTTTTCTTACATTTCCAATTGAACTGAAATATTTCCAGGCACAAAAAGCAAATCAATATAATGTGTTGAAGTGGCTGGCGCCTTGTCAAACAGCCGAAGCAACATTTGAAATACAACATTCAACCAACAACCGGAATTTTTATGTGCTGAAGACGATTACTGCTGACCAATTGCGTTGTGCCCAGCCTTTTGATTATACAGATCAGCAACGCAGAGAAGGCACCAACTACTATCGTATTAAAATGATCACGCCTTCAAACAACTCTGTTCATTCATTTATAGTAGCGGTGCTCAATGCGGGCCACGGCTTTGAATTAAATGCATTGCTTCCTTCCGTTGTACACTCTAATGCTGTTCTCAGCATTTCTTCTGCTGAAAATGATCAACTGCAGATTTTTATTACTGATATTACCGGTAAACGTTACAACGTGCAGCAATATCAACTGCAGGGTGGTTCCAATCAAATCAATCTTAACCTCACTGCATTACCGGGTGGACAATACATTTTATCTGCCATCAACACTAAAAGTGATCTGAGATCACTGCGTTTTCTGAAACAGTAAGATTTACCGGGGAAAACATCCTTTCTTTTGATAAAATGCGGAAAAATTCATCATTCATTTTATCCGGAGTGGTTTGTGAATAACTCTACTTCAGCAGCCTTTCAAATTTTTTCAGCTCTGTAACTTCTGTAGCAGTAAGTGTTTCATTGTTCTCATACTTTGCTTTCAAAAACAATACCTGTTTGTGTTGCGGATATTTTTCAAGAATGGATTGAATGATGGCGCCTGCTGCTTCATCTTTCACAAACATGGGCGTAGGAGCCGATGCTGCAGCACGTTCCCTGGTGGGTTTTCTTAAAATGATTGCTTCAAGTGTAGCCAATTTATGTTCAGGAACCGATACCACTTTCATTGCTTTCTGATACAAACCTTCCAGTTGCTTTTTACTCAGCCCTCCCCTTTCTTCATATTGAAAGGCAAGGCTTTTGATGAACACAGAATCAGGCTTTGCAGCCAGCATCAACTGCAAAACATCCCTTACCACATCCACATCTGCTTTTTTACGTTGCATAAAATTGAAAGTAAGAAATCTATACCGATAAAAAACAAAACCTTTCAGCTTGTTTTTGTTCTATCCCTGTAACGAACCCGAAAAGAAAATTGCAATAAAAAAAAGAAAAGCAGATACCGCTTGAAAATTTATTGTATTGATGAATCCAATTTAAAAAAGCGACAACTGCATTTGATTACTTTGTTTCTTTCTGGAAAATTTTGGAACTGCTGCACTTTTATTTCCTTCAATACGAAACAATTCTGTTTCCTCATAACGGGAGGCAACAATAATCTTTGTGGCACCTGCATGCTGCTGAAACAAAGCATTCACCAACTCAGGTTTGTTATTATTTTTTGATAGGTGCGATAAGATGAGATGACTCAGTTTTTCTGATTTATACTGCATAAACAAATCCAACGCCTGTGTATTAGATAAATGCCCTTCATCACTGCTGATGCGTTTTTTTAAATGATAGGGATAATCACCATTGGCAAGCATTTCATTGCAATAATTAGCTTCCAGAAAAACTGCATCACTTTGATTAAAATATTTCAACACCTGTTTGCAGGCATAACCAATGTCCGTAATAACAGCAACATTTACACCATTACCACTCACCATGAAACTATTAGGATCAACTGCATCATGCGACTTACTGAAAACTTTCACTGTAAGATCTCCAACAGTAATTAATTCCCCGCTTTTAAAATGCTGAACAAGATGTTGCTCAACTGCAATATTGCAATTCGCCAATGTTTTATGAGTGATATAAACAGGCAATTGATATTTCTTTGACAGTGTTTGCAAACCCGAAATATGATCGCTGTGCTCATGCGAAATAAAAACAGCTTTCACTGTTTGCATCAGCAGGCCTAAACGTTTCATCCGCTTTTCTGTTTCACGGCAGGAAAGGCCGGCATCAATCAACACAGCTTCTTTACTGTTGCCAATATAATAGCAATTGGCGTTACTGCCTGAGTTTAATGAAGTGAAACAGATAGTCATGTTTTGTAAAAATAACGCCTTGTACTATTCATATTGATTGATTTTCAATAATTGCTTTGTGAACTTGGTGTCAAACTTCGTGTTCTTGGCGCTACCTCAAAAATCTTTCAAAAAAAAGTGTAACACAAATAACGCAAAGTATGCACAAAGGTCACAAGAGTAACTGTAATTATATGATTCTTTAATAGCGCAACAGGTTAAAAATAAGGAATCACTTACAGCTTACCTGTTTCAGTTCGGGGTTGTCAATCTTTGAAAAGCCGGCAACAGTGTGCAACTCCATTCAATCTATACTAAGAGAAAAATATCTTTACGAACCATTAACGTTTCCACATTCTGTTAATAAGTAACTTTATGTAATTCAATTTTCAATAAGTAATATTGAAAGCAGATGGAAGGGTTAGAAGCATTAACTGATAATTGATACTTATTTGTGAACATGGTGGGTTCTGAAATTTTACTGCTTCGCTGATGCATCCAATTTAGTTGGAAACTACGTAGTACGCAATAATTCCGGTACCTGCCGCAAAATGAAAAAGCATTGACAGAAACAATCATCAACCTCGAAACCGTAAACCCTATTGAGTTCTTCGGTATCAACAACGGCAAACTCGACATTCTAAAGAAAAAATTCCCTCTCTTAAAAATTCTTTCAAGAGGCACTCAGATCAAACTCAGCGGCAGCCCCGAACAGGTGGACCAGGCCAAGGAAAAAATTGATCTGCTCATTGCCTATCTTGAACGCAACGGACAGTTGAGTGAAAATTATTTTGAACAGATTCTTGGTGGCGATGACCAGGAAACCATTGATAATTTTATTGACCGCAACCCAAGTGATGTACTGGTGTTTGGCCCTAACGGACGTACCGTAAGAGCCCGTACACCAAACCAGAAACGCATGGTGGGAGCTATTGATAAAAATGATGTTATGTTTGCCATTGGCCCCGCAGGTACCGGCAAAACCTATACGGCTGTTGCCCTGGCTGTAAGAGCATTGAAGAATAAATTAGTGAAGAAAATTATTTTAACCCGCCCTGCTGTGGAAGCTGGTGAAAGCCTCGGTTTCTTACCGGGTGACCTCAAAGAAAAAATTGATCCGTATCTGCGTCCTTTATATGATGCGCTGGATGACATGATCCCGGCCGATAAACTGGGTTATTATATGAGTACACGTGTCATTGAAATTGCACCGCTGGCTTATATGCGTGGCCGTACATTAGACAATGCTTTCATTATTCTGGATGAGGCGCAAAACACCACCGATCTGCAGTTGAAAATGTTCCTCACACGTATTGGCGCTAATGCCAAAGCCATCATTACAGGTGATATTACACAGGTTGACTTACCCAAGAACCAACGCAGTGGTTTGATTAAAGGCATCAACATTCTTAAAAATATAGATGGTATTTCACATATTGAATTAGATGAGGAAGATGTGGTACGTCATCGTTTGGTGAAAGCCATCATCAGGGCTTATGATAAAGATCATCAGCAGGATCAGGAACAGAGCGGCTTCAGAAGATGAGTACTTACACCGCAACATACAGCGTACTACGTAGCTTAGCGAAGTAGTACAACCGCTATCCCGTTTCAATTTTGAGGCGGGATTTTTTTTGTGGATAGAAACACGCCTGCCCTACTTTCTTCGTTCAGGCGGTGAAAACACAGATTGTTGCGGATCTGCGCTGCAAGAAATATTTGTGCCTACCCGTCTTTATCAGCTAAATCTGTGTTTCTATTTTCTTCCTTTGTTAAAACTCATTTCCTAATCAATCCCTTTTGTACTTTTGACTGATATGAAGAAAATTATACTTCTCCTGTTGGTTGTTGTTTCAATTGCTGCCTGCAAAGACAAACATGAAAGGCCAACAGATGCATTAGGTACAGCCCGTGAATTTATCCGCAGTTCATTGGATGGTGATTATGATTGGGCAATGGAACTGATGATCAGGGACAGCTTGAACTTATTTGAACTGAATGAGATTGAAAAAAAATACAAAACTGAAATGAGTGCAACTGATAAAGAAGGTTACAAAAACTCATCCATCATCATTCATTCAATTGATAATATCAGCGACAGTGTGGTGATTGTTAACTATTCCAACTCCTACAAAAAGAAACAAATGCCGGTGAAAGTAATTTTAAGAGATGGATTGTGGCAGGTTGATTTTAATTATACATTTACGGGAAACCTCTGATACCTCACACTCGTTCCCTTTCACCTCATCCGCCTTCGGCACCTTCTCCAAAGGAGAAGGAAAAAGGAAGTGGAATTTGTTTTATGGAGGCCGGGCTTCCCCCTGTTACTGATCATTTGTATATAAACATTTCATTACAAGAACAATGATTCAACAATTCATGCTTAAAAATTTTCTACTCGTTGGTATTGGCGGCGCTGCAGGCAGTATGCTGCGTTATGCTTTTTCCTATTGGTTTAAAAATGCAACTTTTCCCCTGGCTACATTTTTAGTGAATGTAATTGGTTGCTTTATTATCGGCGCCGTTTTTGGATATGCCATGCGTAATGAAGATTTTTCTGCAAGCTGGCGGCTGTTTCTTGTAACGGGTATTTGCGGAGGGTTTACCACATACTCTGCTTTTTCGGTAGAAATGCTCACCCTGCTGCAGCAAAACCGTTATGGATTGTTTGCCGTTTATCTTTCAGCAACTGTAGTTTTGGGATTGCTGGCAACCTGGCTGGGCTATATTTTGTTGAAAGGGTAAGAATGATAAAGATGCCGTTGACTATTGTCTCCACCTTTGCCATAGCCTCGGCAGGCAGGCATTCACCATTCACTATTGACCATTCACCTTCTTCTTTTGTTTTTTGGATTTTTTACAGGTACTTCGCAGTCAGTAACAGAAAAAAAGTATGACATCACCCAATAGAAAAGATGCAATAGGTAAGGGAATCCGTTCCCTGCTGCAAAGCATTGATGAAGATTTAAAAACAACGGCCGGGCAATTAAAACCTACAATAGCGGAAGCAGTGACCAATATGCTGCGTATCCCTATTGGTAATATTGAGATCAACCCCAAGCAGCCGAGAAGAGATTTTGATGAGCAGTCGTTAAAAGAACTGGCCGACAGCATCAAAATACATGATATTATTCAACCCATCACCGTTTCAAAAATCAGTGCCAATAAATACCGTTTAATAGCCGGTGAGAGAAGATGGCGTGCATGTAAGCTGGCGGGGTTAACCGATATACCTGCTTACATACGGCAGGCAAATGATAATGAGCTGCTGGAACTTGCCCTGCTTGAAAATTTACAAAGGGAAAATCTCAACGCTATAGAAATTGCCCTCAGCTATAAACGCCTGATGGAAGAACTGAATTACACACAGGAGCAGGTGGCAGAGCGTATGGGCAAGGACCGGACAACGGTTACCAATTATATCCGTTTGCTGAAATTACCACCCGATATTCAATTAGCCGTTCGCTCAGGTGAACTGAGCATGGGCCATGCACGGGCATTGATCAATGTAGATACCGTTGACAAGCAGTTGTATGTATTTCATCACATCAAACGAAAAGGATTATCCGTTCGGCAAACAGAAAGCCTGGTGCGGCAGTTATATAAATCAACCCCTGTTAAAAAATCGGTAAAGAGCGCTCTGCCACAGGCCTTTCAGCGAATTGAAGATAATTTAGCATCCCAATTCGGCACCAAGGTAAAACTCACCAACAGTAATAAAGGAAATGGAAGTATCCTGATTGAATATTATTCGCTGGAGCAGTTCAACCAGATCCTCAAACAACTTGGTACCGATGTTGAGTAACACATGAAGTATTTATTTTTTTGGATAGCACTCAGTTTTTTTTCATTGCATCTTTCTGCACAAAAAAAAGACACAAGCATACAGCCTGCAGGCAATGTTATTTTAAAACCTGACAACATTGTTAAAAGCAAAAGCGATACTGCAAAAGCTCATTCGCCCCGCAAAGCAACCATCCGTTCTGCAATACTTCCCGGTTGGGGACAGGCTTACAATAAAAAATACTGGAAAATCCCGATTGTGTACGGTGCTTTGGGAACAGCAGCCGGTTTCTTTATTTATAACAGAAGGGAGTATATTGATGCAAGAGATGCTTACCGCAACATGCTGGATGGTGATGCAACAAATGACTTTCTCATTAAACCAAAATTCCGGCGGGTTGATCCTGAGGGAGTGCGGCAGTTCAGAATTTCAGTAAGGCAATATGTTGATTATTCTGTTCTTGCCTTTTTAGTGTTGTGGGGATTGAATGTGGTGGATGCCACTGTTGACGGGCATTTAAAAGCTTTTGAAGTAAGTGAAAATTTATCCATGAAAATCAATCCTGCTTATATCCCCCAAACAAAACAGGCCAATGTTGCACTTGTGTTTACCTTTGGAAAAAGGAGTTCCTCATCAACGAGGTAAAGCTGATTCGTTTATATCAGTCCAAAAAATATTAAACATTTGAAATGAAACTTGCTCTTATAGGATACGGGAAAATGGGAAAAGCCATTCATGAAATTGCAAAGCAGCGGGGTCATGAAGCTGTGTTGATTATTGATGCGGATAACTTGTATGATCTTACGGCTGAAAACATTTCAAAAGTGGATGTGGCAATTGAGTTTACCAGTCCGCATACGGCATTGGCCAATGTATTGTTTTGTTTGCAACATAAAACGCCTGTTGTTTGCGGCTCTACCGGTTGGCTTGAAAAATTGGATGAAGCAAAGCAGGTTGCCGGCCAAAATAATACCGGATTAATTGTAGCAAGCAATTTCAGCGTTGGCGTAAATATTTTCTTTGAAGTAAATAAACGTTTGGCTCAACTGATGTCGCATCAGGACAGTTATGATATAACACTGAAAGAAATTCACCATACAGCCAAAAAAGATGCGCCCAGCGGTACTGCCATTACATTGGCTGAGCAGGTGATTGATGCAGTTGAACGGAAAATAAAATGGGTGAATGATGTTACAGGTAATCCCTCAGAACTTTCTATCATCAGCGAACGGATTGATCCTGCACCGGGAACCCATCATGTAAAATATTCTTCTGCTGTAGATGATATTGAAATCATTCATACAGCACATAACCGCAGCGGCTTTGCATTGGGAGCAGTTTTGGCTGCTGAATTCTTACCCGGCAAACCGGGATTTTTTGGAATGAAAGAAGTTCTTAACTTGTAAGCACCATGTTGCTGAAATTCAAAAATCTTCTTACCGTTTTTTTGTTTTTATCCACCTGCATTTACAGTAAGGCACAGAACAATACCATTGACAGTTTGCGTTCTGTTATTGCTTCTTCCGTGAAAAACGAAACCAGGTTATCAGCTTATATTCATCTTACCGGCAAACTCAGTTTAATCAGTTTTAATGAAACCATTAAAATAGCTGAGCAGGGATTGCAACTGGCATCACAACTTAAAGATTCATTAGCCTATGCCGAGTTGAGCCGCAACATGGGCATTTCTTATTACTTCAAGGGCGATTATGAAAAAGCTGCCATGCTTTTTTTTACAGCTGCACGTATTTATGAGCAGGCCGGCAAAGAGCAACCACTTGCGTATGTATATAATGATATTGCCAAGTTGTACCGTAAGAACCGGGATTTGAAACGAGCCGGTGATCATTATGAAAAAGCATTGTCCATTTTCCGTTCGTTGAAAGATTCAAGTGGCATCCAGATGATACTGAATGAAAGCGGCGTTGTTTATGAATACCAGGGTAATTATGCCGAAGCGTTGAAGCGCTACAACGCATCGCTGCAAATTGCCAAACGCCTGAATGATGAAATGGGAAAAAGCTGGTGTTACAGTTTTATGGCAGGCGTGTATGTTTTGCAGAGCAAATATGAACTGGCCGAAAATTACAATCTGCAGTCCCTTGCCATTAGGCAAAAGCTGCAGGATACATTTTCTCTGGCGGCAAGTTATTCAGACCTGGGAATCTTATACAGTGCATGGAATAAACCCGAACGGGCAACCTATTATTTTGAAGAGAGTAATAAGATTGCTGAACGAATGGGATATAAAGAACTGCTCTCCAACAACTACGCCGAAATGAGTAAACTGGCAAACGTAAACGGCGATTATAAAACAGCGCTTGATTATTTTACATGGCATACACAACTGAAAGATTCCATTTTTACTTCACAGAAAAACAGGCAGGCCGAAGAGTTGAGCACATTGTATGAAACAGATAAAAAAGAACAGCAAATTCAAGTGCAGCAGCTCACCATCAAAAAAAGAAATTTACTGATAGCTGTTATATCGGGCATCTCCTTACTGGCGCTGCTTGTGGCTTACCTGTTATACAACCGTTATAAATGGAAGCAACAGGCAGAAATGCACTCAGAAATTTTAAAACAGCAGGAGCTGGCCGCCCGGTCAGTACTTGAAGCAGAAGAAAAAGAACGCAGCCGCATTGCCAAAGATTTGCACGATGGTGTGGGCCAGATGATGAGCGCTGCACGAATGAACCTTTCTTCTTTTTACAACAATATGCAGCTAAAAGATGATACGCAGAATAAATCTTTATACAACATCATTCAATTAGTTGATGACAGTTGCAAAGAAGTAAGAGCCGTAAGCCACAGTATGATGCCGGCAGCTTTACTCAGCAAAGGTTTACCCGATGCAGTAGATGAACTTGTTTCAAAGATCAACAGTAATGCGCTGAAAGTGAATTTTCACAGTGAAGGTTTTGATCAGCGTCTCGACTCCAATACGGAAACAATTTTATACCGTGTGATACAGGAATGTGTGAACAACAGCATTAAACATGCAGCAGCAACGGAGCTTGACATTTCACTGATTAAAGATGCAGATGGCATCAGTGTTACCATTGAAGACAATGGAAAAGGATTTGAATACAATATGGATAAAGAAGATGAAGGAATTGGATTAAAAAATATAGGAAGCCGCATCCTGTTCCTCAGGGGAACTGTTGATTTTAATTCAGCCCCGGGAAAAGGAACGCTTGTTGCCATTCATGTACCTAATAAATTTCAGGTGTAAATGAAAAAGTGTAAATGTATTTTGTGGCCTTTCTTATTGTATTTCTTATTTGTATTGCAAGCAGAAGCACAACTGTCAAAAACCGACAGTCTGCGCAAACTGATTAATGCTGAACTGAATCAGGAAAAGAAAACAGAGCTGATGCTGAAGCTTGCAACAGAGTTCAGGATGATTAATTATGATTCTTCTTTTTTCATAACAGAAGAATTGATACGGCTTTCAGAAAAAGAAAATAATGACGACCTGCGCCTCAAAGCCGAAATCAATAAAGTATATTATTTCATCAACCATACAAAAGCTGATTCGGGTTTACTTGTTTCAGAAAAAAATATCAGGTTGCTCAATAAGATTAAAGGAACCGATTCACTGCAGGCACAATACTATGGGGCTGCGGGCCTCAGCCTCATGCGCCTCAACCGGCAAAAAGATGCCATGGAAAATTTTTATCAGGCCCTGCGCAAATCAGAAAAGGCAGGAGATAAATTTTCTATGGCCAAAGCGCAGCATAATATTGGCTGGGCTTTAATGGAACTCAACCGTTTTAATGAAGCCATTGCACAGTTTAACTCTTCCATTGAAACCGTTAACCAAAACAAGATTGCAAAAATTGCTTTAACCTTTACCAACATTGCATCCTGCTACGGTGCCATTAAAAAATATGATTCTGTTTACAAATTTGCCAGGCTGGGTATTCAGATTGCAAACGCACAAAATAATTTTCCTGCAGAAGCAAATGGCTGGAACATTATGGGAACCGCTTACAGCAATGAAAAAAAATATCAGCAGGCGCTTGCCTGTTTTTTAAAAGCAAAACCCATCCGTGAAAAAACAGGCGACCCGTTTTTTATTGTATCAGACCTTGCAGTACTTTCTGAATTATATGCACTGATGAATAAAACCGATGAAGGCCTGCGTACAGGTAAGGAAGCATTAACGATTGCAAAAAAAGAAAATATCCAGGCTAAACTTCCCATGATTTACAGAGCAATTGCATTGAACTATGAAAAAAGTGGAAATTATGCTGCGGCTGCTGAGTTATACAAAGAAGTTAATTTGCTCAAAGACAGCATTTATGAAAATGCTTCAACCGAAGCACTGGCTGAAATGCAAACAAAATATGAAACTGAAAAAAAAGAACGCATCATACAGGAACAACAATTCAACCTGCGAAAAAAGAATTATTTCATTGCCGGAATTGCAACCCTTGTTTTGCTGGCTGTATTGCTTACATGGCTTTTTTACAACCGCTACAAATTAAAACAGGAAACAAAACTGCAGGCAGCTTTATTTACGCAGCAGCAACTGGCTGCAACAGCTGTATTGCAGGCTGAGGAAAATGAACGGCAACGTATTGCCAAAGATCTGCACGATGGTGTGGGCCAGATGATGAGCGTTGCAAAAATGAATTTATCTGCATTTGAAAATCAACTCTTGTTTCAGGATGAAGAACAAAAGCTTTCGTTTGAACGTATCATCAGCCTTGTTGATGATAGCTGCCGTGAAGTTAGAACCGTATCGCACCAGATGATGCCTAACATTTTACTGAAATCAGGATTGGCAAAAGCGGTTGCTGAGTTTATTGATAAAATAGATAAACGCATTTTAAAAATTAATCTGCACACAGAAGGGCTCAATGAACGCATTGAAGAAAACACAGAAATTGTTTTATACCGTGTACTCCAGGAAATCGTAAACAATGTAATTAAACATTCGGGCGCTACTCAACTTGATATATCGCTTATAAAAGATGCCGACGGCATCAGCGCCACTATTGAAGACAATGGAAAAGGATTTGATATCAGCACCCTTTCAGAAAAAGCAGGAATTGGACTCAGGAATATGAAAGCCCGTGTTGAATACCTGAAAGGAACCATTGATTTTGATTCATCGCCCGGCAAAGGAACCCTGGTGGCCATTCATATTCCGGCAAACAAAGAATCTGCATAAACTTGTTTTTTCTTACTTTCGGTTAAACCCTCATTCACATGCCTGCTGAAAAAATAAAACTGGCTATTGTTGATGATCACCAGATTGTTATTGATGGTCTTCATTCCTTACTGAAAGGGCATACCGGCTATGAAATTGTTCTGGAATCAAATCATCCCGAAACAATTTTAGCCCAGTTAAAAAAGCACCCGGTTGATATTTTATTAACCGATGTAATGATGCCTGTAATGACGGGTGTTGAACTGGCAAAGCAGGTGAAGAAAGAATTTCCATCTGTCAAAATCATTGCACTTTCCATGAATGGTGAAGGAAGTTTGGTAAACCAGATGATTGATGAAAGCGACATCAGCGGCTACCTGCTGAAGAATATCGGTCAAACAGAATTTTTAAAAGCATTGGATAAAATTGCAGCAGGTGGTATTTATTTCAGCGATGAGGTATTGCAGGAAATGCTGAAAGCCAGTGAACGCAAAAAAGTGACTGATGAAGAAATAAAACTCACCAACCGTGAAGTGGAAATAGTACGCCTTATAGAAAAGGAATACAGCAATAAAAAAATTGCGGAAGAACTTTTCCTGAGCGAACGTACAGTTGAAACACACAGGAAAAATATCTTCCGCAAAACAAAAACCAATTCAGTAATAGGGCTCATCAAATATGCGTATGAACGCAAGTTGATATAGGTCTTTGGGATTAGGTAGAATAAGCACAAATATCCAATTAACCGTCATTGCGAGCCACAATATTAACTTTTACTTTCAACAAAATAGAGTGGCGAAGCAATCTCATTTTACAATCATTCATGCTTATTGATAAGATTGCTTCGGCGCTTTCATCATGTTGAAGGTTTTAATCCGATCCAGCGCCTCGCAATGACGTAAGTGCGAAAGTGAGCGCAGCATCACGTTTGAGCATATTCTACCTAATCCAATATATCTTATTTGATAGCAATACCCAATTTCAATAATATTGAGTTGGATGAGCCATCAGCATTGCGTCTTTGCCATCCATCGTAATGAACACTTGCCTGGAACATGGAAAACTGCACACCTGCACCAACATCATAGGCAAAACGACTTTCTCTTGCATTCATTGACTGATCTTTGATCAAACCAAGACCTGCATTACCCGTTACAAAAAAATGATCGGTTGCATAAATCCTCAACCCGGCTTTTAACGGAACCAATGTAATACGACCATAAAGATTGTACGACTCTGCTGCATAAGAAACATAACCCAATGTTCCGGTGAGATACAGGTTTTTTGCAATACCAATTCCGGCAAGTCCTTCTACACCAGTAGCGCTGGTATATGAATCGCCAAAGCTTCCTGCGGGAAAGCCAACAATTAAGTTACCACCAAAGATTGTATTTTTCTTTTGGGCAAATGAGCTGTTGAAGATAGATGCAAACACTGTTACAAGCGTAAAAAACAAGAATAGCTTCTTCATAAACAAAATTTTAATGCAACTTTGCCAATATTGTACCAAACTGAGTTACTTCTATCTTGTAAACACTTCTTTAACACTTAGCGATGCTTTCTAAAAAAACCCAATACGCTTTCCAGGCGCTCTCTTACATGGCACAGCAGCCGGGCAACGAACCAATCCTGATTGCCGAAATTTCAAAGAAGAAAAAAATTCCGTTGAAATTTCTTGAAAACATATTGCTGCTGTTACGAAAAGATGCTGTTCTTGAAAGTAAAAAAGGAAAAGGTGGTGGTTACTTCTTTAAGCTGAAGCCCTCGCAAATTTCGTTAGCAAGAGTGATTCGCTTATTAGACGGGCCTATTGCCCCACTCTCCTGTGTAAGCCTTCATTTTTATGAACGTTGTAAAAACTGCGATGAAAAACATTGCGGCCTGCATGATATGATGGTGACGGTGAGAGATGCCAACCTGAAAATACTGGAAAAGAAAACAGTGGCCGATATTGCCTGATGATAAAAACCGTTTCCATAACTGTTAGCGGTAAAGTGCAGGGTGTATGGTTTAGAAAATACACGCTTGATAAAGCAGTTGATCTCAACGTAACCGGTTTTGTAAAAAACTTACCCGATGATTCGGTTTTTATTGTTGCAACAGGTACAAATGAACAGTTGCAGCAGTTCATAAGTTGGTTCTGGCAGGGTTCTCCTAAAAGTAAGGTAGAAAGAGTTGAAGTAAAGGAAATGGCATTGCAGCCATTCAACTCGTTTATTGTTGAGAGATGAAGTGTTGAACAGGGCGATTGATACTTTGGAAATTCAGAAGCAGATTCTGTAACTTTCTTCTATGATTCAAATAACGCTGAAACCTTTACAACACCTGGCAAAGGAATGGATCG
>CAMTVU010000107.1:0-54863 GCA_947085245.1 uncultured Chitinophagaceae bacterium
CATGCAGGTCAGCAAATAGACCCAACAACCAAATCACGTGCAGTGCCCATTTATCAAACAACCTCTTATGGTTTTGATAACAGCGAACATGCAGCAAATTTATTCGGGCTCCGTGAATTCGGAAATATCTACACCCGTATCATGAACCCAACATCCGATGTTTTTGAGCAACGCATTGCAGCGCTTGAAGGTGGTGTGGCTGCATTGGCAGTGGGCAGCGGACAAGCAGCACAGTTCATTGCACTTAATAACATTTTACAGGCAGGCGATAATTTTGTTACCACTTCTTTTTTATATGGGGGCACTTACAATCAATTTAAGGTTGCATTTAAGCGCCTTGGTGTTGAAGCCCGCTTTGCAGATGGTGATGATGCGGAAAGTTTTGTAAAGCATATTGATAAAAATACAAAAGCCATTTACTTAGAAACAATTGGTAATCCCCGTTTGAATATTCCTGATTTTAAAAAGTTTGCTGACCTGGCAAAAGAATATGATCTGCCATTAATTGTTGATAATACATTTGGTGCAGGTGGTTATCTGTTTCGCCCCATTGAACATGGCGCCAACATTGTTGTGGAAAGCGCAACCAAATGGATTGGTGGCCATGGTACAACTATTGGCGGAGTAATTGTTGATGGAGGTAACTACAACTGGGGAAATGGAAAATTTCCGCAGTTTACTGAACCGAGTGAAGGTTATCACGGATTAAAATTCTGGGATGTGTTTGGTGAAGGTAATCCGCTGGGTTTGCCAAACATTGCATTCATCATTCGTGCAAGAGTAGAAGGCCTCAGAGATTTTGGTTCTGCACAAAGTCCGTTCAATTCATTTTTATTATTACAGGGGTTGGAAACACTTTCATTAAGAGTGGAACGCCATGTTGAAAATGCATTGGCATTGGCACAGTGGTTGGAGGAACATCCATCTGTTGAGTATGTGTTGTATCCCGGTTTAAAGAGCAATGCTTATCATGAACTGGCGAAGAAATATTTAACCAACGGATTTGGCGGCGTACTGCAGGTGGCAATTAAAGGAGGAAAAGAAAATGCAGCGAAATTTATCAACTCACTGAAGCTGGTAAGCCATCTCGCCAATGTGGGCGATGCAAAAACACTTGCCATTCATCCTGCAAGCACAACGCATGAGCAGTTGAGCGAAGCAGAACAGATTGCATCAGGAGTTGCACCCAATCTCGTTCGCATCAGTGCAGGTATTGAACATATTGATGATATTAAAGCAGATCTGGAACAGGCTTTTCAAAAGGCAGCCCCCTCCAACTCCCCCAAAGGGGGAGAACCCAAAGCACAGCCCTCGCTTGCATAACTGTATAATTTGAATTGATTTTGTTTGATTTGATAAGATTTGTTCCTGATATGAAATGCTTAAATACAAAAGATGAGTAACAATAACCAGCCAAGCCTCCCCAAAAACAAATCCTCTTTCCTTTTTCCTTCTCCTGCAGGAGAAGGTGCCCAAAGGGCGGATGAGGCGGAGAGGGGAAAGAGGGGTGAGGTCTTTACACACAATAAACCATTCACACTTGAATCGGGTACTGTGCTTAATGAATATCATTTAGCATATACAACGTTGGGAGAGTTGAATGAAACAAAAGACAATGCAGTCTGGATATTTCATGCACTTACTGCCAACAGTGATCCTTCTGAATGGTGGAGTGGTTTGGTAGGCGAAGGAAAGTTGTTTGATCCTGCAAAATATTTTATTGTAAGTGTAAATATGCCCGGCAGTGCATATGGAAGCCTTGGTCCTTTGGATACAAATCCCTTAACCAATGAACCCTACTATCATGATTTTCCCTGGTTCAGTACAAGGGATATGATTCGTGCATATGACCCATTGCGGAAATTTTTAGGCATTGAAAAAATTCATCTCGGCATTGGTGGCAGCATGGGCGGGCAACAATTATTAGAGTGGGCCATTGAAGAACCACAGTTGTTTGAACATATTGTGCCTATTGCTACAAACGCTTTCCATTCAGCCTGGGGTATTGCTTTCAACGCATCGCAACGTTTGGCGATAGAAGCAGATCAAACATGGAAAAACAAAACGGCAGACGCAGGCAGTGAAGGGTTGAAAGCAGCACGCAGTATTGCTTTGCTTTCTTACCGTCATTACGATGCATACAGCATCAGCCAGGTTGAAGAAAGCAATGATGAACTTGAAAATTTCAAGAGTGAATCTTATCAACGTTACCAGGGAGAGAAATTAGTGAAGCGTTTCAATGCATTCAGTTATTATTTTTTAAGCAAAGGAATGGATGCTCATAATGTGGGCCGTAACCGTTCTTCCATTGAATTGGCATTGAAAGAAATTACAGCTAAAACCCTGGTGATTGGCATCAGCAATGATATTTTATTTCCGGTAGCTGAACAGCAGTTCCTCGCCAATATCATCAGCGGAGCAACTTTCAAAAGCATAGAATCTTTTTATGGTCATGATGGTTTTTTGCTGGAGTATGAACTTATTACAAAAGCAATCAGTTCTTTTTTAGTGCAAACAAAACAGGAAAATTTGCAGAAACAATTAACAAAATAAGTATGTCATCAGATAAACAATTAATAATCGGGTTATTTGGATTTGGAGTAGTGGGAGAGGGTTTGTACAAAATATTACAGCAAACACCTTCGCTCAATGCAAGGATTAAAAGAGTTTGTATTAAAAATCCGGGTAAGAAACGCAATGCCCCGGCTGATTTATTTACAACCGATAAAAATGTGTTGCTGAATGATGAAGAGATCAATGTAATTGTTGAAGTGATCAATGAAAGTGAACCTGCTTTTGAAATAGTTTCAACTGCTTTAAGGAATGGAAAGGAAGTTGTAAGCTCCAGCAAAAAAATGATTGCTGAACATTTACCTGAGTTGCTGCAACTGCAAACCGAAACAGGCATTCCCTTTTTATACGAAGCATCGGCTTGTGCATCTATTCCCATTATCCGCAACCTGGAAGAGTATTATGACAATGACCTGCTGCATGGTTTAAGGGGAATTGTAAACGGCAGCACCAATTATATCCTCACCAAAATGTTTGAAGAGAAATTAGATTTTAAACAGGCTTTGTTGCAGGCACAGCAGCTGGGTTTTGCAGAAGCTGATCCAACATTGGATGTGGATGGTTGGGATGCTGTAAGTAAATGGGTGATCCTGTTGCTGCATGCTTACGGAGTAGTTTTAAAACCGGCTGATATACTTTTTACCGGTATTCAAAATATACAAGGCTCCGATGCTGTAGTTGGCCGGGAGAAGAACCTTGAAATTCGTTTGGTTGGTAAGGCCCGGAAATTGCAGAATGGAAAAGTGGCCGCTTTTGTATTACCCCAGTTTGTAAAGCATGATGATCATTTGAGTTTTGTAAAGAATGAATACAATGGAGTTGTGGTTGAAAGTTCTTTTTCTGATAAACAGTTTTTCTATGGCAAAGGCGCCGGCTCTTTTCCAACGGCATCGGCTGTGCTGAGTGATATTTCTGCTTTGCGCTATGATTATAAGTATGAGTATAAAAAGTTGTATTATCATCAGCCCAATGAATTAACCAATGATTTCTATCTCAAAGTATATATTAGCTTTGATGATTGGAATACCATTCCCAGGGAACGTTTTGAGTGGATAGAAGAATGGCATGCAGAAAGTGACCGTAAGTATTTGATTGCTGTGCTGCATGCAACTGAATTAATGAATCATAACTGGTGGAGAGAGAATGGAACTTCACTTATTTTAACTCCTGAACCGATTATTGAAGATGTTGAGATCAGGAAATTAAAAAAGAAAAGTCTTGAACTGGCCGGATTAAATTTGAACTGAAATTAATGAGTCATCAAACAGTTATAACGGAACTTGAAAAATTGCTGAAGGGTAAATCGCCTGCAGCAAGTCTTCAAATATTGAGTAGCCAATTTGAAGGCAATATCGTTTTCTCAACCAGTTTTGGATTGGAAGATCAGGCAATCAGTCATTTGATTTTTAGCCAGCATCTTCCCATTGAAGTGTTTACACTTGATACAGGCAGATTGTTTGCCGAAACAGACAGTACCTGGAGCAGAACACTGGAAGTGTATCAACAACCCATCAAGGCATATTATCCCGGGGCGGAAGCTTTGCAGGAGTTTGTATCAGAAAAAGGTCCCAATTCATTTTATGAATCTGTGGAAAACAGAAAGCTGTGTTGTACAATCCGTAAAGTAGAACCTTTACAACGGGCATTGAAAGGAAAACAAATATGGATCACCGGGTTAAGAGCCGAACAAAGCGGTGATCGAAAAAATACAACTCAGTTGGAATGGGATGAATCAAACCGGATCATCAAATACCACCCGATCCTTCACTGGACATGGGCTGAGCTGAACGAGTTCATTCAACAAAACCATGTGCCTTATAATTCCCTTCACGATAAAGGTTTTGTAAGTATTGGTTGTGCCCCCTGTACAAGGGCCATCAAGCCGGGAGAAGATTTCAGGGCGGGCCGCTGGTGGTGGGAAGACAGCAGTAAAAAAGAATGCGGACTGCATGTTCATACTTCAACCGAAGAAGGAACCGGCAACTGATAACTGTCAGCAATCGTTAGTGTATTTAGTGAACAAGTGTTTGGAGTTTTTAGCTTTATTTTGCAATGAAAGTCTATGAATCAGGTGGACTTTGTAAGAAACAAGAATATGAGTCAATATCAATTAAATTATCTGGAGCAGCTTGAAAACGAAAGTATCCACATCTTTCGTGAGGTAGCGGCACAATTTGAAAAACCGGCTTTGTTGTTCAGTGGTGGAAAAGATTCTATAACATTGGTGCATTTGGCCCAAAAAGCATTTGCACCGGGCAAAATTCCTTTTCCATTGGTGCATATTGATACCGGGCATAATTTTCCTGAAGCATTGGAGTTCCGTGATTGGATGGCAAATGATGTGGGTGCAACACTGGTAGTACGCAAAGTGGAAGATACCATCAAACAAAGAAGGTTAACAGAGCCCAAAGGAAAATTTCCCAGCCGCAACTGGTTGCAGACTTACACTTTATTGGATACGATTGAAGAATTTAAATTTGATTGCTGCATAGGTGGTGCAAGAAGAGATGAAGAAAAAGCAAGAGCCAAAGAAAGAATTTTTTCTGTAAGAGATGAGTTTGGACAATGGAACCCCAAATTGCAAAGACCTGAATTGTGGAATATTTATAATGGCCGTATTCATAAAGGAGAAAATGTTAGAGTATTCCCTATCAGCAACTGGACAGAACTCGACATCTGGAATTATATCCGCAAGGAAGAAATTGATCTGCCTTCTATTTATTTTGCACATGACAGAGAGGTGATTGAACATGAAGGCCAGCTGGTAGCTATGAGTGAGCATGTACAGCTTTCTGATAGTGATGTGGTGGTAACAAAAAGAGTTCGTTACCGTACAGTAGGCGATATGACCTGTACAGCAGCTGTTGAATCAACTGCTTCCACATTAGATGAAGTGGTGAATGAAATTATTGCCACCAAAATCAGCGAAAGAGGCGAAACAAGGATTGATGATAAAGTAACAGAAGCAGCAATGGAAGACAGGAAGAAGAATGGATATTTTTAAAAATCCGGCCTCTAACTCCTCCGCCGAGAGGCGGAGAGAACTGCTGCCCACAAGGCATGCTAATTTAGAGATGCCGATAAAACAATAACAAGCTGAAATGCTTAATTACAACAGATAATTTTAAACAAACAGCCCGGCCTCCCTCTCTACCGGAGAGGGAATGAGGGTGAGGCTTTTACAACTATGGACTTATTACGTTTCATAACAGCAGGCAGTGTAGATGATGGCAAAAGCACATTGATCGGTCGTTTGCTGTACGACAGTAAGAATATTCTGATTGATCAGCTCGAAGCATTGGAAAAATCAACCAAGAACCGTACAGATGGCTCTGTTGATCTGGCTTTACTTACCGATGGCCTTCGTGCAGAAAGAGAACAGGGAATTACCATTGATGTGGCGTACCGTTATTTCACTACACCCAAACGAAAGTTCATCATTGCTGATGCGCCGGGCCATGTGCAATACACAAGAAATATGATCACAGGTGCATCCAATGCAAACCTGATAATTATTCTTGTTGATGCAAGACTGGGTGTAATTGAACAAACCCGCCGGCATTCAATTATAGCTTCGCTGTTAAAGATTAACCATGTGGTGGTTGCCATTAATAAAATGGACCTGGTTAAATATTCAGAAGATGTGTACAATAATATTGTGATTGACTATGCTGAGGTTGCAAAGCAATTAGGGTTGAAAGATGTAACCTATATTCCCATCAGTGCATTGAATGGAGATAATATCGTTGACAGGTCTGAACTGATCACCTGGTATGATGGTAAGACATTGCTTGATTTTCTGGAAGATGTAGAGATCACTCATGATGTGAATTTAACGGATGCACGTTTCCAGGTGCAGTTGGTAATTCGTCCTCAAACAGAGGAATTGCACGACTACCGTGGTTATGCAGGAAAAGTAAGCAGCGGAATTTATAAAAAAGGCGATAAAGTAAAAGTGTTACCGGCAGATATTGAAACCACCATCAGTAAATTAGAAGTGGGTGGTAAAGAAGTGGATGAAGTATTTGCTCCTCAAAGTGTAACCATACAATTGAGCGATAATATTGACATAAGTCGGGGAGATTCTATTGTAAAAACCGATAATCTGCCACTAGTGAGTAACGAACTGGAAGTAATACTCTGCTGGATGGATGATAAACCATTGTTGCCGGGTAATAAATATTATCTGCAACATAACAGTCGCCTCATCAGGGCTGTGGTAAAGCAGGTAGAATATAAATTAGATGTAAATACATTGCAGCAAAAACCTGTTGAAGGAAATGTGAAGCTCAATGAAGTGGTGAAAGCTACTATCAGAACAGCTTCTCCTGTAGTGTATGATCCGTATGATGTAATAAGCGTAAACGGAAGCGCCGTGTTAATTGATGAAACCAGCAACAGTACAGTAGCGGCTGTGTTGTTTCAATAATTTTTTTTGAATTAATAATCTACAAAAATCATAGAGTAGTAAATAAATAGTCAACTGATATGTTAGGTGAAGTAAGATTAAAAAAATTACATGAGATTATTGAAAGCTATTCAAAAGAAGAGCTGATATGGATCAATGGTTATTTGAGCGGCATTGTGGCAAATGGCAAAACTGATACAGTAAAATCTTTGAATGGAAATGAAGCAAAGGCAGTAGTAACCAAAAAAATCAGGTTGGTTTTTGGAACGGAAACCGGTAATTCAAAACGATTGGCAGCGCAATTGGCAGCAGTTGCAAAAAAAAGAGGAGTACATGCAAAGCTGATTGGCCTTGATCAGTACAGGTTGAATGATCTTTCAAAAGAAGAATATTTTTTTATAGTGATCAGCACACAGGGCGAAGGTGAGCCACCTGCTCCTGCAAAAAAGTTTTATGATCACATTCATGAAAATCAACTGGTACTTCCCAATTTAAAATACAGTGTACTGGCGTTGGGCGATTCTTCTTATCCCATGTTTTGCAAAACGGGTGAAGATGTGGATACACAGTTGAACAAGTTTGGCGCAAAGAGAGTGGTGCCTTTGCAGAAATGTGATGTAGATTATGAAGAAGAGGCAACACAGTGGTTTGAAAAAGTATTGCAGGCAGTGGAGAATCAAACTGCAATTCCTGCAACAGTTGCAGCACCGGCACCAGCAAAGAAAGCAACAGGTAAAAAATATTATAACGGAACCATTCTTACCAATATCAATCTCAATGATCTTGGTTCCAGCAAACAAACGTATCACATAGAAATAGGAACAGATGAACCGATTGAATATGAACCCGGCGATACAATTGGTATTGTTCCGCAAAACAGGCAGGAGGTAGTAGAAAGAATTGTTGCATTAACAGGCATTGATGCAAATCTTACCTTACAAACAACAAAAGTTACGGCTACTGTTAAAGAGTTGCTTACACAACATCTCAATATCTGTTACCTGCTTTCATCAACCGTAAAAAAATATGCAGTAATTGTTCAACAGGAAATTCCTGATACAAGAATGGACCTGGTTGATTTGCTTCGTATCTATCCTTTGAAAGATGCGGCACAGTTTGAAGAAGTGCTAAAGATATTAATGCCCATTGCACCAAGATTGTATTCAGTTTCTTCATCACCGGCAGCTCATGGAGAAAACGAAGTGCATATCACTGTTGCAAGAAATCAATTTCTTGCAGAAAATGAACAGCGCTTTGGTTTGTGTAGTGAATTTCTGGGTGATCAACAGGTGAATTCTTCTATTATTTTTTATGTACATAAGGATAAAAATTTCAAGTTGCCTGCAGCAGATAAAGATGTGATCATGATTGGGCCCGGTACAGGCGTTGCACCTTTCCGTGCATTCATAGCAGAAAGAGATGCAACCGGCGCTACCGGAAGAAACTGGTTCTTTTTTGGGGAACAACATTTTACAACAGATTTTCTGTATCAAACAGAAATGCAGAATTATACAGAAACAGGAGTGTTGACCAACATTGATCTTGCTTTTTCACGGGACCAGGAAGAAAAAATTTATGTGCAGCATCGTATGCAACAAAAGGCAGCTGGGTTGTTTCAATGGATGGATGCCGGAGCATCCATATACATCAGCGGTACAAAAGACCCTATGAGTAAGGATGTAGAAAATACATTGTTGCAGATCATTGAAGAGCAGGGAAAGAAAACAGGTGGTGAAGCAAAACAATATTTGGAGCAAATGAAGAAAGAGAACAGGTATGAGAAAGATGTTTATTAGGGCGGCCCCTCTAACCCCCCGCCGGTTGGCGGGGGAGGATAACAACACACAGCCATTGCTTTTCGGAGAGATTGAGAATAGTCGTGCATTTCGAAAATGATGAGTAGAGATATAAAGGTGATGTGGTAGATATGAAGTTTGGATTTGTAATGCAACACCGCTCCTTCTCTTTTGGAGAAGGAGAAGGAGGATGAGGTCGAGGAGAATTACCAAAGCTGGTAACATAAAAATTAAAAGTATAAAAGCATTTATTAGTTGATATGTCAGAACAAAAGAAAAATAAAGATTTGCAGTCTGGCCGACTTGTTCATTCAGGCGGGGGTGAGGCCTTATCAGCAGTTGAACACATCAAAACATCAAGTGATGGTTTGAGAGGAACTTTAAAAGAAAGTCTTAATGAAGGGCTTACCGGTGCTTTGTATGAAGATGATCAGTCATTGATCAAATTTCATGGACTATACCAGCAGGATGACCGTGACAGAAGAGAAGAAAGAAGTGCAAAAAAATTAGAATGGCTGTACTCTTTTATGATTCGTTTACGTTTGCCCGGAGGATTCTTAACACCGGAACAATGGATTGGGTTGCATCATATAGCAGGAGAACATTCAACCGGTAACATTAAAATTACTACCCGCCAAACAGTACAGCTGCATGGAATATTAAAATCACACATTAAGCCAACAATCCAATCCTTTAATACACTTCATCTCGATTCCATTGCCGCCTGCGGCGATGTTCACCGTAATGTAACATGCAGTGCACATCCCAAAGAATCGGCTGTTCATGAACAGGTTTTTCAATATGCAGATAAGATCAGTATTATGGCTTTGCCAAAAACAAGAGCGTATTATGAAATATGGCTCGATGAAGAACAGATAGCTGACAGGAAAGAAGAAGATCCGTTATACCAGGATCGTTACCTGCCAAGAAAATTCAAAGTGGGTATTGCCATTCCACCCAATAATGATGTGGATGTGTTAACCAATGATGTTGGTTTAATTGCAATCATTGAAAATAATGAGTTGAAGGGTTTTAATATTGCAGCAGGTGGCGGATTAAGTTCTACACATGGTAATCCAAATACATATCCAAGACTTGCAACAGTATTGGGTTTTGTTGATACGGAAGAAAAAGTTTTAAAGGCTGTGTACGAGATCATGACCCTTCAACGGGATCATGGTAACAGAAGTGATCGCAAGCTTGCCCGTTTAAAATATACGATAGACAAATTTGGTGCAGATGCATTTAAAACAGAATTGGAAAAACGTTGTGGTTTTCAATTGGAAGAAACAAAGCCTTATACATTTACTGAACGAAAAGATCATTACGGATGGAAACAGAACCACGAAGGCAAGTGGTATTTCACCGTGTTTGTTGAAAACGGAAGGCTGCTTGACGATGAGAAGATTGCATTGAAAACCGCTTTGTTTGAAATTGCAAAAACAGGAAAAGCCAACTTCCGTTTCACCGGCAATCAGAATGTGATACTGGCGGATATTGCGGAAGGAGATAAAAAAGCAGTTGAAAATTTGCTGCAGAAGTTTGGTGTTGATGAACATACTGATACTGCAAGTGCATTGAGAAAAAATGCAATGGCCTGCGTTGCATTCAACACTTGTCCTTTAGCTTTGGCAGAAGCACAACGTTATCTGCCATCATTAATTGATAAGATAGAACCTTTGCTGAAAAAGTATGCAATTGACCGGGAAGAAATTATATTACGGATGACGGGCTGCCCCAACGGTTGTGGGCGCTCACCTGCAGCTGAAATAGGTTTTGTTGGAACGGCTTATGGAAAATATAATCTGCATATAGGCGGCGACAGGGTTGGTGAAAGATTGAATACGAAGTATAAAGAGAGTCTTAATGAAGAGCAGATAATAAAGGAACTGGATGAATTGTTTGGAGTGTATGCAACCGGTAAAACGGAAAAGGAAACCTTTGGAGATTTTGTTATACGAAAAAAATATGTGTAGGTAAGATTTTTTGTGTTGATACTTTTGCATTGAATTGATAAATGAAAATTGTTGAAGAAATTGATTACCATATTACTGTTGTTTGTTTGCAGCAATGTGTTGGCGCAACGTCCGCAAAGCGGTGGATGGTTTAGTGCCCAGTTGCCCGTGAGCTTTAATCCTAAATGGCAATGGCATAATGATGCAGGGTACCGTACACTCGGAACTTCAACGGCTGCTTTGCAATATTTATACCGTACAGGTGTAAGATATACAATGACTGAAAATTGGAACACGGCGGCCGGTGTTGCATTTTTCTTTACAAGAACATCCTTTCAGAAAACAAATCATGAGTTTGGAAAAGAGTTCAGGTTTTGGGAAGAAGTGAATTATAAAATTGAAATAAATAACCGTTTGCAATTGATAAGCAGGTTAAGAACAGAGCAGCGATTTTTTTCAGCAACACAACAAAAGGACGCTTATACTGCATACCGTATGCGGCTGCGTACACAGGCGCAGCAACAGCTTACCACAAAATGGAGTTTATTACTGGCAGATGAATATATGCAGCAATATGCCCATCATAAGTTTTTGTTTGATCAAAACCGCCTCATTGTTTCTGCTGTTTATCAAATCAATTCTTCAGCACAATTGCAGGGTGGATACATGTGGTTATTGTGGCCCGATGCACCGCAGCACATTTGTACTGTTACGTTTCAAAAAAACATTTTACTGAATGGAAACTAAATCTGTTGAAAATAAAAATCAGCTCTATCCAGTATTTTTGAAACTGGATCAATTACGTATTCTGCTGGTTGGTGCAGGCAATGTGGGACTGGAAAAATTACATTCAATATTATCTAATTCTCCCGAAGCAAAAATTACAATTGTTGCAACTGAAATAAAAGAAGAAGTGCGAAGATTGGTTTGGAAACATCCATCCTGTTCAATTTTTCAGAAACAATTCGAGAACAGTGATATGGACGATAAAGAGCTGATCATTCTTGCAACGGATGATAAACAGTTGCACCTGGAGATAAGACAAGCAGCAAAGGAAAAGGGCATTTTGATCAATGTTGCAGATACACCTGAACTTTGTGATTTTTACCTGGGAAGTATTGTGCAGAAGGGACAACTTAAAATTGCTATCTCAACCAATGGTAAGTCGCCAACTGCAGCCAAGCGAATTAAAGAAGTATTGCATGAAGCATTGCCCGGCGAGTTAGATGATGTAATTGAAAATTTGCATAAGGTTCGTAACAAGCTGAGTGGAAATTTTGAAGACAAGGTTAAAAAACTCAATTCCATCACAAAAGTATTGGTAGAAAAAGAAAAGATCGGAAATGAAAGCAGTTGGAAAAAAATTGCTACTTATTTATTAATAGCTTTTGCATTAATGCTCATCGGGCATTTTATTTTTTCCTATATACCGTTCAAACAAATTACAACAGATACTGTTGCATGGTATAAAACACTGGATAAAAACTTTCACTGGTTGGTGCTTGCAGGTTTTTTAGCTCAGCTTGTTGATGGGGCACTGGGCATGGGTTACGGTGTTACAAGCGCCACTGTTTTGTTGTCTGTTGGGGTTAGTCCTCCGGCTATCAGTGCCAGTGTACACACTGCTGAAGTTTTTGCAAGCGCTGCATCAGGTTACAGTCATTACAAGTTCGGAAATGTCAATAAAAAATTATTCAAAGCGTTGGTTATACCCGGCGTTATTGGCGCTATTCTCGGCGCACTTTTACTTACATGGCTGGGCAATGCAGAAGGCGGATGGCTGCGAGCCTTGCTTGCCTGTTATACTTTGTTCCTGGGAATAAAATTTCTGCTTAATGCTTTCAGGGAACAAAAACAACAAAAGAAATTTAAACATTATAGAACTCTTGCAGGAGCCGGTGGATTTTTAGATTCATTTGGTGGCGGAGGCTGGGGGCCTTTGGTAACTACTACCCTCATCAACAAAGGACGCAACCCAAAATATGTGATTGGTTCAGTTAGCTTAACAGAATTTTTTGTAACCCTTGCAAGTGCATTTACTTTTTTTACACTGCTGGGTGTAAGCCACTGGCAGGTAATTTTGGCGTTGATGACAGGAGGTTTTATTGCTGCCCCTATTGCAGCAAAACTTACCGGCAGAATGCCAAAGAAAACAGCTTTCATTTTGTTGGGAATATTGGTCATTATCTGGAGTGTGCGGATTTTGGTGAAAGTTCTTTAATACGCAAGCTTGCGGTTATACTGCTGCACGGATGTATCTTTGCTGCCATTTCAAAAAGTTATAAAAGTTGAGAATGAAACATCCCGAATCAAAAGCCATTCGTTTACAAACCAAACGTACCAACGAAAAGGAACACAGTACCCCCATGTTTTTAACCAGCAGTTTTGTGTATGATTCTGCACAAGACATGGCTGCGGCTTTTAGTGATGAAAGCCTGGATGTAAATATCTATTCACGGTTTTCCAATCCAACCGTTGATGAATTCATTAACAAGATGGCCGTATTGGAAGGAGCAGAAGATGGCATTGCAACGGGTACAGGTATGGCAGCTGTGTTTGCTACTTTCATGACCTTTCTCAGCAAAGGAGATCATATTCTTTCTGCATCAGCAGTGTTTGGTTCAACACATACAATCCTTACCAAATATTTACCCAAATGGGGATTTGAAGCATCTTACTTTAATATGAATGAGCCGCAAACCATTGAAACGCTCATCAAACCCAATACAAAATTGTTGTATGTAGAAACACCTTCTAACCCGGGTTTGGATATCATTGACATGGAATATGTAGCAGCGATTTGTAAGAAGCATAATATTTTATTTGTAGTTGATAACTGTTTTGCAACGCCTGCAGTGCAGTTGCCCATTAAATTTGGAGCTGACCTGGTTTTGCATTCAGCCACCAAGTTTATTGACGGGCAGGGGAGAGTGTTGGGCGGTGTTGTAGTTGGCAATAAAGAGTTGATACATGAATTGTATTTGTTTGTTCGTAATACCGGTCCTTCATTAAGTCCGTTCAATGCATGGGTGCTAACAAAGAGCCTTGAAACATTATTCATCCGTATGGATAAGCATGCAGATAGTGCATTGCAACTGGCGAAGAGATTAGAAAGTCATCCAAAAATCAACTGGGTGAAATACCCTTTTCTGCCAACCCATCCGCAATATGAAATTGCAAAAAGACAAATGAGTAATGGTGGTGGAATAATTACGTTTGAATTGAAAGGTGGTATTGAAAGCGGCCGGAATTTCCTGAATGCATTGGAAATGTTATCCATGACCAATAACCTGGGCGACAGCAGAAGCATTGCATCACATCCTGCATCAACTACACATTTCAAGTTATCTGTTGATGAAAAGAGGGCAGTAGGTATTACAGATGGATTGATCCGTATCTCCGTTGGGCTGGAACATATTGATGATATTATTGCTGATATTGAACAGGCCCTGGAGAAGTGCTGATAAAAGTCAGGCCGCTCCAAGCGGCCAGACTTATAGCAAAAAAAATCCCCGGCCATCTGCGCCGGGGCTCTATATTACCTGATAAAACCAAAACTTTATTTTGCAGCTATTATTTCTGTATTGCCTTTCACTTTTTTCAGCAACATAATATATCCGCAACAATCTTTTTTTCCTTTGTTTACCTGTACAGGTTTTATCATGTGCCACTCAGATACCCTTGGCATGTAACCATAGCTGATGATATTACCTTCAAAATTGCCGTATAGTTTTTTGTAATACACTTGTTTCTCGTCGTAATCATACATTCTTACTTCATGCAGTCTGCTGCTGGGGTCGCCAATAAAAACAATCTGGTACCATGCACCCTGTGTAAGGGGAACAATAACCGGCATTTCAAATTCACTTTCCATACTCATGCTGGCTTCTTTTAAAACCACAAAACCATTTTGTTCAAATGCTTTCTTTAAACTGTCAACCTGTACTGAGATGGATTGGCTGCTGCAACTGCGTTGGCGTATAACGTCCTGAGCTTTGGAACTGAAGCTGCCCAGAGTAAGGGCAACTATGAATAATAAGTTTTTCATTCTTGTACGGATTATTAGATTTTTCTTGCTCACGGGCAGCAGAATTGGGTACGATTTACAGTACAAGATAAAGCTAATTATGTGATATTGGAAGCCTTTCACAACTATGTTTTAGTACTACGTAGTAATCCTTATGAATGAATATGTGATTTTTACCATCTCAATATACCAAGAATTGTGCCTGTAAAATCTTTTTTACCATTTGTACGTATAAAAAGAATTTGCCTGGGCGGTGCAGGTGAGTACAAGGTCGTTGATACAAACATGGGCGGGGAGGCTGGTGGTATAGTAAATTACATCAGCCACATCCTTTGCTGTTAAGGCCTTATACCCTTCATATACTGCTGCTGCTTTTTGTTCATCTCCCTTAAAACGTACGGTTGAAAACTCTGTTTCAGCAGCGCCGGGGTGAATGGCAGTAACTTTTATTTTATGCTGAAGAAGGTCTATCCGCATGGCTTTGGTAATACTGTCAACCGCTGCTTTGGAAGCACAATACACATTCCCTTTTTCATATACTTCTTTGGCGGCTGTAGAACCAATATTAATTACATGACCTTTTTTTTGTTTGATCATAAACGGCAATACTGCACGGCTTACATACAACAGTCCTTTTACATTGCTGTTGAGCATTGTATCCCAATCATCCATATCCGCTTCATCAAAAAAATCACGGCCCAATGCAAGACCGGCGTTGTTGATCAGTACATCAATGTTGTGCCATTCAGGTGGCAGGCTGTTAACAGCTTCAAACACTTCTGTTTTATTTTGAACATCAAAAGGAAGCAGATGAACTTTTATTTTGAACTGTTCTTCTAATTGTTGTTTCAGTTCCTGTAAACGATCTGTTCTTCTTCCGTTAAGAATTAAGTTACAGTTGTTACCGGCAAATACTCCGGCGCAGGCTTTTCCAAAACCTGAAGTGGCGCCTGTTATAAAAATGATCTTACTCATGCAATGAAAGTACTGAGAAAGTGAATGGAAGGGAAAAGATTTTTAATAAAAAATGCAGACTGGTATGGAGAAATCAAAAGGGCTTATTATTTCCCCGTGAGCATTGCCCAGATAAATAGGATGGCCGCAGCCGACATCAGCAAAAAGCTGGCAATCCCTAATGTGTTTGCCCATTTGCTGTTGGTATATTCTCCCATAATTTTTTTACTGTTGCAAATATGAATGATGAGAGCAATTAATACGGGTGCAATTAATCCATAAAGTACAGCGGTATAGAAAAGCATTTTAACCGGACTGATGCCCATGAAGTTAATGGTTAAGCCAATGATCATCGAAACAATCAGAGTGATATAAAAACCTTTGGCCTGGTAAAATTTTTTATCCAATCCTTCTTCCCATCCAAATATTTCTGCCATCATGTAGCTTGACGATCCTGCAAGTACGGGAATGGCCAATGCACCCGTACCAATTACACCAATGGCAAAGAGGATGTATGCTCCGTTTCCTGCCAATGGCTTCAATGCCTGAGCCGCCTGCTCAACTGTATCAATCTGGTGAATACCTGCTTTAAACAACACTGTTCCTGTTGTAAGTATGATGAAATAAAATACAAGATTGGTGAGCAGTAATCCTAACCTTACATCAATCTTCATATTGCTGATGATCGTTTTATCCACCACTAAATGATTTTGATTTTCTTCTTCCACTTCCATGGATGCCTGCCAGAAAAAAAGATAGGGCGAAATGGTTGTGCCCAATATGCCCACTAATGCCATAAAATAATCCGATGAAAATTGAAAGGAAACAAAAAAAGTACTTCTCAATACTTCACCCCAGTTGGTATCAGATATAAAAGGGATTACCAGGTAGCAGAACAAACCAATGCAAAGAAACTTCATAATGAATGCAATGCGTCTGTAATTCCAGACGATAGTAGCATACATTAACAGAACCGTAAACACAACGGAGAAAACATAAGCAGGGATTTTCGGAAAAAGAAGAGTACCCACTGCACCCATACCTGCTATGTCTGCACCAATGTTGAGAGTAATGGAAGGAAAGCTTACAAAGAGTATGAGGTAGAGAATGTATTTGGGATAATAGTGTTTGATGACACCTGTTAAACCGTGCCTTGTTACCAGGCCAATTTTTGCACACATTTCCTGCATGGCTACCATGAGCGGATAAGTGGCAATGGCCGTCCATAAAAGTGAAGTGCCAAACTTTGCACCTGCCTGTGAGTACGTGGCAATACCCGATGGATCATCATCACTGGCACCAGTAATAATGCCGGGGCCAAGTGCAGCAAAGATCTTTTTTAACTTTTCACGGAGCTTCATGGTTTTGTTGCGGAAGTGGTAAACATATCAGTTGTCAGTTTCTACAGTTCAAAGTAAAGCGAAACTGCAATAAATAAAAATATGAAATGGTCTTGAGCTTGAGTGTCACAATAAAATACCAATTGATGGGTCACTCAAACCTCCGGCGTATTATCAGTTAGCCTGTACATAATGAAACACTTTACAAAACCCAGGAGGTTTATAGAAAATTATTCAATTTTAAGATTTACGGGCTTTGTTGATAGTGAAATCAAAGATATCCCAGCGGTTGTAATGACCGGAAGTGTCCAGTGTCAGTTTCTCTTTGATAGCTGTATCAAAATTTTCAATCATGCAGTACAGTATTTCTTCTTTATCAAATTGCGGAGGAAGTATATAATTCCCTTTTGGGTCAATTACACAACTGCCGCCATTCAGAATATATTTATCGGGGTTGTTTTTTAAATACTCCGGCAATTTTAATGATGCAGGAATATCTTTCACCTGCATCATTTGCCCGGCGGCAATTACAAAACATCTTCCTTCAAAAGCATAATGCCGGCTGGCTACCTGGTGCATATCATGCACTGTTGGCCATAAGGCAATATGAATGATTTCATTTTCATTGTGAAGGGCCTGCCGACTCAGCGGCATCCAGTGTTCCCAGCAAATAAGCCCACCCATTCTCCCCCAGTTTGTTTCAACAGTTTTTAAACCGGCTGCATCACCATTTCCATACAATAGTTTTTCACTGAATGTAGGAACCAGTTTTCGGTGATGGTTGGCTATCTCACCTTTCTCGTTTATGATAACAAAAGAATTATAAATTGTTCCGCTGCCAATACCATTAATAATTTTTTCATTAAATCCCATGCAAAGAGTTACATTCAGTTCCTTTGCAGCTTTACAAAGAGCTTTCATTTCATTGCCATCTATAGCAGCGCTGTTGGTATGCATGAGTGCAAATACTTCTTTTGTTGCCTCATTATTCCACTGTGCAATTTCCGGACAATGGTCAAGCCATGACGGATAGCCGCTGAGCCAGGTTTCGCCAAAAATTATTAACTGTGCTCCTTTTTCAGCCGCTTCCCCGATAAATGACAAAGCTTTTTGCGTGCTTGCCTCAAGATTTAAATGAACAGCCCGGCACTGAACGATAGCGATTTGGAGAGATTTCATAAGTTAAAAATAAAGGAAAGAATTTTAAAGGAAAGTATAGTGCCTAAAATCCGAAAGCCCACCCGTGCCGGTGTAACCTTCCCCGTCAAGTGGGTTTGAAAAATCATTTACAATCTCTATAAATTCTTGTGTTTCGTCAACATTAGGTGTGATTTGAAAATTTATCATTTATAGAATATTTATGAATGTTTGGATTGTTATTAATTACCGATAGCACGCTAATTTATACTATTATACGCAGGTCTCAAAAAAGGAGATATGGAAATCAATAAGTTGAAATTATACATTTTGTATTGTCGTAGCGCCAATACAACTTTTAAAAAGCAGCAATAAACGTTTATATGCATTCTCTTAAATCAAAGTGTAATTGTATTTTACCGTATCAACACCACCGTTCCCTTCTTCACAATCGTCTTGCCGGTAAAGTCGGTTCCTCTCACCATCCAAACATACGTGCCGGGTTCCTGTTGCAGGCCTTTGATGGTTCCATCCCAACCCTGGTCTAATACAGTAGTGGAATAAATTTCATTGCCCCACCGGTTAAACACACGGAAGTAATCGAGTTTGGTAATGCCCACTGCAATGGGTATGAACTTATCGTTGAGATGATTGGCATCGGGTGTAAACGCAGTAGGTACAAAAATATCGGGAGCTGTTTTAAAAATGCGGATGTTGATGGTATCAAATGCAAAGCATCCTTCGGCAGTTGTGGCTTGCAGTATATAACTGAAGCGGTTAAATACATTATCAAACACAGCAACCGGATTTTGAATATCTGCATTGGTTAAATAAGTTGCAGGTGTCCACTGGTAATAAGCACCACCTGATGCCTTGAGTTGAAGGGGTTGCCCCACCACAACAGCTGTATCATTTCCTGCAAATGCATTTACTTTTGGTATTACCCGTACAAGCACTGTATCAAAAACAGGTTTAGGACAACCCAGTGTATCGGTACCACGAAGAATAAAATTGGTTGTAGAAAAAGGGTATGCTTTTGTTACTGTATTGGTTTGTGAACTTATAAACCTTGCAGGCGACCATAACCAACTGCTTGCATTGCCGCCAGCAGCTAATAATACAGTATCCTTGAAACAAACACTTTTATCATTTCCTGCATTTACCACAGGATAAGGTACCGTTCTTACAGTTACTGTTGCCGATTGATTGCATTTGCCAATACTTGAAACAACAGTAAACAGCGTTGCTGCTGCTGTTGGTGTGGCCACTGCATTTTTAATAGTGGGGTTGGTAAATAAATTGGGCGGGCTCCATGCATAATACAATCCGTCACTTGCAGGGCGCAGTGTAACAGGATCGCCCCGGCAGATGGTTGTATCTCTTGGTGCAGCAAGTGTTACAAAATCTTTTACATCAACAATTACCGAATCAGTATTAAAACATCCCGGCGCCAGTGTAACGGTTATATAATATTTCGTTCGCACATCAGGACTTACCAACGGGTTGGCAATTGTTACATTGCTGATGTTGTAGTTGGGTGTCCATTGGAATGTTCCCTGTGCAAATGCATTGAGCCGTAAAGTATCAATGGAACAGATGAGTGTATCATTTGTAAGTTGTAAAGGTGGTTTATCAGTAATGGTAACGAGTCGTGAAACCGTATCAAGGCATCCCTTACTGCTGCCAACTTTTAAAAGCACTTTGTAATTTCCATTTTGCGGATAGCTGTATTGCGGGTTCTGAATAAAAGAAATATCAGTATTCACATTTGGATTACCAAAGTCCCATTGCCATAAATTGGGAAAGCCATAAACCGATCTTGTTGCATCTGTAAATTGTATGGGTACATTTTTGCAGCCATCATAAGCAGCAAAGCCGGGGAAGAAACCAGGATAGATAAATACTTTTGAAAAAGAAGTATCGGTACATACCTCGCCACGGTTTACTATGAGCATTACATTGTAAATACCTGTATCAGTAAATGCATAAGTTGGTGATGGAGCGTTGGATGTATCATTGCTGATGCCTGTTACTCCAAAATCCCAAAACCAGCTTCTGATTTCATTACTTGGAGTAAGGTTTTGAAATGTTTGTGTAAAGCCATCGCAGGTACGGTTGTCAACAGGTAATTCAGCATCAGCAAAATCACAATCGGAAATGCGGATTACAAAATCTTTTCTATGTTCTGAAATGCGAATACCCAGCCGCCATTCTGAAATACAAACACTCACCACAAAGAAAGAAGAGCCGCTTGGATTGATGGTTCCCGTAGGTGCAATGCCTGATATAACACCGGTTACCGGGTTGATAGTAACGTTAACGCCCAATGGATCACTGCCTGAAAAATTTGGGTTATAGTTTAAGGGAGTGTATGGAGGGGGAAATGGCTTGCGGTTGTTAGCGCCTGCGAAACCAGTGCTACCATAAGCATCGCAAAAACTATAACTCAATGAATCGGCATCAGGATCAGAAGCGCTGAAAGGAAGTGTGAAACGTTTGTTACGGCAAACAAGAACGGTATCTTTCAAATCAAATACGGGACTTGAGTTAATAAGATTACCAAATGCATTGCTGCCGGGAATATTGGCCGTATAAGTTGCACCCACACCACCACTGTTAACATTGGATAATCCATTGATGCGGCAACAGGTTTGAAAGGCAATGGTGTAACCTGCTGCATTTAATGGTAATTCAATTCCGGTTGTGTATAATGCTACCTGGTAACAAACAACAGGTGCATTGATGATACAAACGTAAGGGCTTTGTAATGTAATGGTATTGTAAGAGGTTTGAGGTGCATATACACTATCAATAAATGTTGCATTGGATCCATTGATAAAAACGCCCAGTGTTACTTCACTTGGCAATGGCGGTGGTAAACTTCCGCCTGCATTGGGCAAAGGATTACAATCTCTGAACAAACGCAATGTAACTTCAAACAAACCGGAGTTGGGTCCTGAACCGGGGCCAATGTACCGGTAATACATTTCACCTCCGGAAATATGCCCTGCTTTTATTGTGTGCAGTACAAAGATGGATAATATAATAAGCAGTAGTTTTTTCATGTTGCTGATACAGGAGCCGTTTGTTTTTTTATTTGCTGCCCTGCTTTCATGAATTCATCAATACATTCGTTCAATACATCCGTTGCTTCCCACATACCCATGTGTGCAATGCCTGCAATAAGTTTTACTTTACAAACAGGAGGTAAAGAAGTTTGTTTGATTGTGTCGTTGGGGTTTACTGCTTTGTCTTCTTCACCAATGAAAAATAAAACGGGAACATCTGCATTGTATAAAACAATTGTTCTGTCGGGCCTGGCAATCATAGCTTCATAATATCCAATCAATGCTTCTTTGCTGAATTGTTTGCTTTGCTCCACCAGTTCATTTACTTTTTCTTTTTGATTTTGGTTATAGATTTCAGCAAATAAATTGGGAATGGTTGCTTTCATAAATTCAAAAGGGCCATGCTGATTGATGAACGCAATGGATTTTTTGCGGGCTTCTTTTTTTTCATCACTGTCTGCATAAGCCGATGAATGAATCAACCCAAAAGCTGTTAAACAGGTTGGATGTTTTTCTGCAAAAGCAAGTGTGATGTGTCCTCCCATGGAATGGCCAAGCATGATGCAGGCGCTGATCTTTTCTTCATCAAGAATTTGTTTGATGTCTTCAGCCATTGATTCAATACTGATTGTTTCCTCATTCATGGTTGATGCACCGCTACCACGCAGATCGGGAACTATCAGCTGATAATTTATTTTTAAAAAGTTAACCTGGTGATCCCAGATGCGGCTGTCGGCGCCAAAGCCGTGAATGAGTACAATGGGTTCACCTTTCCCATGGATAGAGTAAGACAAAATACGATTACCGGCTGCAAGGCTTTTCTGCATGAGAGGAAGTTACAAAAAATAAACTGCAGGTTTTGAATTTGTGGATAGTAAGGTTTTGACATTTTGCCTGAACAGGGAAAATAACTGTTTGAAGCGGTGGATCACAATGCAAGGGTGGCCGACATTGTTGTATCCGGTCAGACCACGGGGCGTGGGCCGACCTTGCGGTATATTGTATCCGGTCAGACCACGAGGCGTGGGCCGACCTTGCGGTATATTGTATCCGGTCAGACCACGAGGCGTGGGCCGACCTTGCAGTATATTATTAAATGAAAAGCCAAAACCTGTTATGCGTTTTTTCTTTTTACAAACTTATTATACAATCCCAGTAAGATCAACAATGAAGAAAGAGCAAGTGCTGCTTTGCTGATGAGATCGCCGTATTGCACATAAAATGTTTTGTTGCTGTTGGTGGGCACATTCATTTTAATAGCGGCTTCCGTCCACCACGGTTGTGGTTGAAAAACATTTCCTGCCGGATCAATAAAACAACTGATACCGGTGTTGGCGCTGCGTAATACCCATTTTCCTGTTTCAATGGCACGGAGTTTTGCATACAGCATGTGGTGTTTGTGGCCGGGGGTATTGCCCCACCATCCATCGTTGGTGATTACAGCAATAAGGTTGGCGCCATTGGCTATGAATTTACTCATGTATTCACCATAAATACTTTCGTAACAGATAGCAGGTGCAATTACATAACCGTTTTTGGTTGTAACAGGTGTTCTGTTTACCTGGCGTGTATAGCCACCGGTTGTGCCGCCGAATTTTTCAAACACAGGAGCAAGGAATAATAAAAAGCGGGGTAAAGTTTCTACGCCGGGTACCAGCATGGATTTGTGATAGAAGCTGAGGGCGCCGCTGCTGTCGAGTAATACGCTTCCGTTATATACTTCATAAAAAGTAGTTGTGCCTTCAATGGGTCTTGCAGACAAGGAATTTTTTTCATTGAATACACGATAGCTTTCAACACCAGTAAATAAATTCAACTTTGGATGTTTGCGTAAAAAATCAAACAAAGGATTGAGAAAGAAATTTTGGTTAAGTGTGGTTTCATCAAAACCATTGGGGGAATACAATGCTGTTTCGGGCCACACCAATAATGTTGTATTGCTGTCAACTTTTGATTCGCTGAGGCGGATCAGTTTCTGAAGCTGGGCATCAAAGGTACCTGTTGCTACTTTTTCATAAGGATCAATGTTGGGTTGAACAACTACAATGTTTGATGTTTGATGTTCGATGTCGGATGTAAGATGTTCTTTATTGCTGAAGTTGCTGATGAGTAGCGAGATGCTGAATGGTAAAAGTAAAGTGGCTGCAACCACAACTGTTTTCCACCATCGTACATCGTACATCTTACTTCGCACATCAAAAAAGAATCTGAACAATAAAACATTCACCACCAATATCCATAAACTTCCTCCGCTTGTTCCTGTATATTGATACCACTGTACCCATTCTGTTTTTCCTGCAAATACATTTCCTAATGTAAGCCAGGGCCAGCTTAATCCCCAATCCTGCAGATGGATATATTCAAATGCCAGCCAGAAAATGATGAATGAAGAATAGCCGATGAGTGCACCAAACCGTTTATTCATAAAACGAAAACCCATCCATGGAATGCACATGAGTAAACTGTTAGCAACAATGGCCAGCCAGGCGCCAATCATGGTGGAGTTCCATATCCACCAGGTGGTGGTTACGTTCCAGATGAACAGGGATAAATAGAGCAGGCTAAAAAATTTATATCCTGATAAGTTCAATCGTTCAAGTATAAAAAGCGGAATGAAAGCAACAAAGATGGCAACGGTGATGCTGTTCATTGGCCATGCAATGAATAATAAAAATCCTGATAACAGAGAAAGCAGAATGGGTTGGTACTTTTTCAATACAAAATGATTTATGTAAAAATAAGAGAAAGAAAAACAGCTGGAGACTGTTTACATAAAACTGTTCACCATTCACAGCGAGCTCACACTTGGTCGGTACGGTTGCAAACCGTCAGACCTCTCTGTCTATAAATGATTTTAAAATTGTCACATCAGTTTAATTCGTCTGACGGCCAAAAGGCCGTACCGACGACAGCGAGCTCACACCTGGTCGGTACGGTTGCAAACCGTCAGACCTCTTGAAACTGTCTATAAATTATCTTGAATAATTCGGGCTTTCTTTTGTAATAATCACATCATGTGCATGGCTTTCTTTCATCCCTGCATTGCTGATCTTTATAAACTGTGCCTTTTGCAGTTCTTTAATTGATTTTGCACCGCAGTAACCCATCCCGGCACGCAGGCCTCCGGTAAACTGGTGAACAATTTCACTTACATTTCCTTTAAACGGTACACGGCCTTCAATGCCTTCGGGTACTAATTTTTTAATACCATCTTCCACATCCTGAAAATAACGATCACCACTTCCTTGCTGCATGGCGCCAATTGATCCCATGCCACGGTATTGTTTAAATTTTCTTCCTTCGTAAATGATTGTTTCACCGGGACTTTCTTCTGTTCCTGCAAACACACTACCCATCATCACTGTTGAGGCGCCTGCTGCCAATGCTTTTACCAAATCACCTGTATAACGAATGCCGCCATCTGCAATAACAGGAATGCCTTTTGTTTTCAGTGCATGAGCCGCTTCCATAATAGCAGTGAGTTGAGGAACACCTGTACCTGCAACAATACGTGTTGTACAAATAGAACCGGGGCCTATACCAATCTTCACCGCATCAGCACCCGCATCAGCTAAAGCTTTTGCACCGGCAGCTGTTCCTGCATTGCCTGCAATAACCTGTAATTTTTTAAAATTCTTTTTTAAAGTTTTCAAAGAATCAATCACTCCTTTACTGTGGCCATGTGCACTGTCCAGGCTTACAATATCCACACCTACATTTTGCAAAGCTGCAGCCCTGTCGAGCATATCAGCAGTAATGCCCAATGCAGCGCCAACCAATAAACGGCCGAATGCATCTTTCACCGAACCGGGATGACTTTGAACCTGCAGAATATCACGGTAAGTAATTAAGCCTATCAATGTTCCGTCTTTTTTTACAACAGGCAGTTTCTCAATTTTATGATGACTTAAAATCGTTTGTGCTTTTTTGAGATCAGTTCCTTCAGGTGCAATGATGAGATTGGTTGATGTCATTACTTCGCTCACTTTACGTTTGTAGTTTGTTTCAAAACGCAGGTCACGGTTGGTGAGGATACCAACTAATTTATTTTTCATGTCAACGATTGGAATACCGCCGATCTTATTTTCTTTCATCAGTTTCAAAGCATCACCTATTGTAGCATTTTCATGCAGCGTAATCGGGTCAATGATCAAACCGCTTTCACTGCGTTTAACTTTACGCACCTGTGCTGCCTGTTCTTCAATACTCATATTCTTATGAAGAATTCCGATGCCACCTTCTCTTGCCAATGCAATGGCCAAACCTGCTTCGGTAACAGTATCCATTGCTGCTGACAGCATGGGGATGTTGAGGCGTATGCTTTTTGTAAGTTGAGTGCTGATACTGGTTTCTCTTGGTAATACCTGTGAATATGCCGGCATGAGCAGAACATCATCAAACGTAAAACCTTCGCCAAAAAATTTGTTGAGAACAGCTTTGCTGAGAGGGGAGTTATTTCTTATTGCCATAGGCAAAGGTAAGGTGGTGAACTATTAGGTTCCAAAACTTTCATGTTCATTTGGGCATATCCCCTAAAAGAGGTATTGACAAAGGTTAATTAGTAATCTACTTTTACGCATGCGAAATACAGTCATGCTGATAATGTGCAGGGCTGTATTTTTTGAAATAGCAATTTTTCAGATTTTTTATTTATCATTTATTTATAAACATCAAAAACAAACATGTGTATGAAAAAGCTCATTTTTTCACTTGCAATTATTACAGCAAGTACAATTTTTTTAACTGCTTGTAAAGGCGATACTGGTCCCGCCGGCACTGCCGGCCCTGCTGGCCCAACCGGTGCTACCGGTGCAACTGGTCCTGCTGGTGCAACAGGTACTGCGAATGTGATTTATTCTTCATGGGCTACAGTTGGATCTTTAGGAACCATTATAGATTCGGGTTTTGCGGATTTTGGAACCTGTAAGAGATGGATTAGGCCAGCTCCGGGAATAACTGCAGCCGTTTTAGATAACGGTGTTATTCTGTCTTATTGGAAGGTTAGTGCAGTTATTTACACTGCTTTGCCCTATCAATTTCCTTCCGGAACACAAACATATTTCTTAGGTTCTGTTACTGCTGTAGGGAAGATAACTTATTTTACTTCAATTTTTGGTGCTTCACCTGCTGCTGGCTGGACTCCAAATTCCGGAGCTGAATTAAGATATATTCTTATTCCCGGTGGTGTAGCAGGTGGCCGTTTTACCAATGGCGCTGCTGCAGGTTATACCGTTGCCCAAATTAAAAGTATGAGTTACGAGCAGGTAATAACGCTGTTCAATATTCCTGCTGATGGAACGAATGTAAAATAAGCAGTTTGTTCATTATTAAAGGCGACAGCTTTCCAAAAGCTGTCGCCTTTCTTTGCGGTGTATTATTTCTTTTACAGAAGCGCATAAAATTTTCCCATCAGGGTTCGTTTAGGTATGCCATACCTCTGAGGTATGGCATACCTGTTTAGAGAAGATTAGGACAAGTTGAAATCACCCGTAATACGGCTGCCTGTTTTAGTCAGATTGAAAATGCTTTAATTTGCATAAAGGCGCTTTGCAAAACTATTAAGAAACTAGGCCAACAATTTTTTTTAAATTTGGGTTCAGGTTTTATACCGAAGTGAAGAGTAAAATAGTCCAACAGTTTTTCTGTCGGCATAATACCATCTAAAATTTCTTCATAGCGCCTTGCGCTATTTCGTAAATCAAGATGGTATTACTTCGTAAGTTATGATTGCAGTGAACCGGCACATATACATGCAGGTGATGATACAAGTAAAGTTTGTAAGTATTGGTTAAAGAACAATCAGGTACTCCTGGCTGATAATTCAGGGTTTACTAAAAGAGAACTGGCGAGGATAGAAAAAGTAATATTGGGAAATTATTCACTCATATCAACAACATTCAATGAGTTTTGTAAAGGGTATAAAAAATAAGAAACAAGCAACCGGCTGGGTCAATGAAATATCATTTAAGCAATTGCCTAAAATAAAAGATGTTGCCTTTATCAAAGATGAAATTGCTTTTGTACTTGATGATGAACGTATTGTGTATATCCCACTTTCCTGGAGCAAGAAACTTCAAAAAGCGAAACCCAACCAAAGACGGAATTATAAAAATACCGGTATCCATATTTTTTGGGATGATGTGGATGAGATTATTGGTGTAAAGAACATTTTATTCGGCAAGGAATTATTTATTTAAATCCTTATTTGCTGTTTTTTAATTTATATAAGTGCATACAATTTTCCCGGCAGGCTTTGTACGGCTCCCTGCAATTCCAATGTAAGCAATGCGGCAGCAATAGAACTGCTGTTGAGTGAACAGCTTAAATTAATTTCATCAATAGAAACACTGTCTTTTTGCTGCAACAGTTTAACAATTACTTTTTCATCTTCATTTAGCTGAATAAACAATTCTCTTTGTTTTGCTTTGGTTTCTTTTTGTTTTGGCTGCCAGCCCATTTGTTCAATTACATCTTCTCCATTTCTGATGAGAACTGCTTTGTTGCTTTGAATTAAATAATTGCAGCCGTCGCTTTTTGCATCTGTTGTTTTGCCGGGTACTGCAAAAACATCACGGTTGTAATTGTTGGCAAGATTGGCGGTGATCATACTGCCCCCCTTGATTCCTGTTTCTATAACAATTGTTGCATCGCACATACCTGCAACTATTCGGTTACGTGTTGGAAAATTATGCTTGTCGGGCTTTGTTTCTTTTCTGAATTCAGTTAACAATCCTCCATTGCTTACAATCATTTCTTTTGCAAGCGCTGTATGTTGAGCAGGATAAATTTTGTCAAGCCCATGTGCCAGCACAGCAACAGTTGAAAGGTTTTGTTTTACAGAATATTTATGTGCAATGGTATCTACACCATAAGCCAGGCCACTTACAACCAACGGTTGATGTGGTGAAAGTTCTTCCAATATTTTTTCAACCATCATCTTTCCGTATTCGGTATTGCTCCTGGTACCGATGATGGAAATTATTTTTGAACTGTTGAGATTAGCTGTGCCCCTGTAAAACAAAAGAGTGGGAGGGTCGTAACAATGCAATAAACGTTTGGGATAATCCTCATCAGAAAGAAACAGGGGTTTGATCTTATACTTTTCAATAAACTTTATTTCTTCTTCCTGTTCATTGAAAGTGGTGAAGTGTTTAATGCTGTTGGCTCTTACAGTACCAATGCCATCCATTTTTTCCAGCATTGATTTTTTTGCTTTGAAGATTTGTTCAGCTGAACCGAATTGCTCGGCTAAAATTTTTGCATGCACACAACCGATATGCGGGACCTGTGTTAAGGCAAGCTGGTATAAAAGATCAGAATTCATCAAGGCTGAACGATTAAAACTTTGGGATGGCTAATTGTTTACATATTGCATCACACAAAAAACGATCAATTTTGGGATGACGGGGAATACTGGTTTTCTTTTTTGTGGTATTGTTTTGATAAATATCATGTTTACTTCCATGCCTGTGTAAATAGCAGTTGTGAGTTGCCAAATGCTGAAGAAATTCATTTCTTTTTACAGACATTATCCAATCTTTAGTTCTTCTTCAAGGACAGTGTTTTCAAAATCATTTTCAGATTGCATATCATCCAGATATAGTTGTAAAGCGTCTAACACATTTTCTTTTGCTTCCTGGATCGTTTCTCCTTGTGATAGAACAGAAGGTATTTCTTTGATTGATGCAATGTAAAATTCTTCTCCTTTTCTAACGACAATTGTAAGTTTCATTTTCAACTGCTTTATTTAAAGTTAAACAATTATGGGCATCTCTAAAAACTTAATTTTGGGACTAAAGTCCCGGTTGGATTATCGTATTTTATAACCCCACGCTTAAGCGTGGGGTTAATGGAAGCCGTTCCTACAAAGGCTTTAGCCTTGACTTGGGTGAATTAGTAAATAAACGGTGTCGTGAAAGAGAATTCATCAATAATAGGTTTTTAGAGATGCCATTATCAGATTATTTTGCCAATACCTTCAACTCTGTTCTCCTGTTTTTTGCTCTTCCCAATTCTGTTTTATTATCAGCAATGGGTTTGGTTTCGCCAAAACCTTTTGCTGTTAACCGATCGGCAGGAATGCCTTTGTATAAAAAATAATTGATGACTGATTTTGCACGGTTGTTTGAGAGCAGCAGATTGTCGGCCGGTTTCCCCACATTATCTGTATGCCCGCTGATCTCAATTTTAATGGTGGGGTTATCTATCAACAGTTGAATTACTTTGTTGAGCTCAATCATTGATTCGGGTTTTAACACTGCTTGTTTGGTATCAAAGAAAATATTCTTCAATACAATGCTTGCATTCGCTTCTACCGGCATCAAAGGGATGTTGATGGTATAGGCAGTGTCGGTTGAATGTTCTTTGAGAGAAAAACTTCCGGAATAAAATAAGTAGCCTTTGCGGTTTACATTAAATACATAATCATTGCCAACAGGAAGTGTGATGAGATAATTACCTTCTTCATCTGTTTGTACTTTGCTGATGGTTTGTGCCGTTGCCAAATTGATCAATTCAACTGCTGATGGCAAACCCAGTTTTGTTTTTTGATCATATACATTTCCTTTAACCCATAATGTTTTATTTGGCCTGTCCTGCACTGGTAGTTCAAAGCTGTAAATATCCAAACCGCCCCTGCTGTCGGTGCCATCGCTTGCATAGAAAGCGGTTTTTCCATCGCTGGCAATGGTTAATGTTCCTTCCTCATCAATTGTGTTAATTGGATAACCAAGATTAACAGGTTTGCCCCAATTGCCATCAGGTTGCTTGCGTGCCATAAATAAATCACCGTCACCATACCCCGGATGTCCTTTGGATTTAAAATAAAGCGTTTGATTATCGGGATGAATGAATGGACATTCTTCATCAGCGCTTGTATTGATACCAGCACCAAGATTACGGGCAGGCCCCCATTGGCCATTTGGCTGAAGTGAACTAACAAAAAGATCGCTCCCGCCAAATCCAGATGGGTCCATAGCAGTGAAATATAATTCCCGTTTATCAGGAGATAAAGAAGGCTGGGTTTCCCAATATTCTGTATTAATTGCACGTCCAAGATTGATTTTGGGACCCCATCCTTTTTTGTTCAGATACGACATGTAAATATCAAAATTACCTTCGCCTTCGTTACCATAATTGGCCGCAAAAAGTAATAGCTTGCCATCAATAGAAATATTCTGTGCACCTTCGTTGAATTCTGTATTCAGCTCCCCGGGAAGCGGGACAGCTTTTCCCCAAATTCCATTGACCTTCTTGCTTATAAAAAAATCTTCATTCAGAAGCTGACCACCTGTTTTTATACGGCGGGTAAACACAATTGTATTTTCATCAATGGTAAGTGATGGTAAATATTCTGAGGATGACGAATTGATGCTGTCGCCTAAATTCTGTGGTTTGAAAATATAATTACCCACAGGAAATTTTGTTTGATAGTCAACTGCAAATTCATAACAGCGTTTTCTGTATGCTGCTGATTTTTGAATACGTTCATTGAGATTTGGTTTTTGCAGAAATGTATTGATAACAGTTAAAGCCTCATTAAACTCACCATTGCCGGCCAATGCAATAGAGTAGGGAAGAAAGTAATTGCTTACATAAACTGAATCGAGATGAAGAGCATGCTGATAAAATTCAACAGACTGTTTATATTTTTTCTGTTCAGAATAAATACCTGCTTTACTTAACCATGCATCAACGAATTTTGCATCCTTTGTAATGCATTCATCCAGTAACTGTAATGCCTTTGGATAATTTCTTGCTTTTGCTTCAATCAGTGCTTCACCATATTTATATCCGAGTTTCAGATCAACTTTTGCAGGATCATACCACTGTGCTGAAAGAGAAAATGAAATGAGTAAACTTAAAATCGTAAAGTATCTTTTCAATGTATTGAATTTGAACTTCAATATAACGAAAATAATATGCCGATGTTGTTAAGGTATGCCATACCTCTGAGGTATGGCATACCTGTTTAAGCAGGAGTGCTACAATTTGAAATGCACTCTGTTGTTAAGGAACGTTGATGTATTTATGAAGTTGCAAACTCAATTCCCATTTGGGGTTGGCTTTAATATAATCAATGATGAGCGGAGTTACCTGTGCAGCCTTATCCCATTCGGGTTGCAGGTAGAGTTTGCATTGTGGTGATACAAGCGCTGCGTAATTTTCGGCCCATTCAAAATCACTTTTATTGAAGATTACCACTTTCAGTTCATGGGCATACGGAACAACTTCGGGCAAGGGTGCTTTAAATTTTTTGGGCGATAAGCAGATCCAACCCCACTCACCACTCAACGGATATGCGCCTGATGTTTCAATGTTGGTTTGAAATCCTGCTGCGTGTAATGCAGATGTGAGTTGCGTAAGATCATACATCAGCGGTTCACCACCTGTAACAACAACAATGGGTTTAAGGTTTAAGGTTGAAGGTTGAAGGCCCTTCTCCAATTCCCAATTACTAATTCCTGTTTCTTTTTTCAGTTTGGATACAATTTCATCAACATGAAACTTTGGATGTTTTGCTGCATCCCAACTGTCTTTTACATCACACCACACACAACCCACATCGCAACCCGCAAGGCGAATGAAGTAAGCTGCTTTACCCTGATGAAATCCTTCGCCCTGTATGGTGTAAAAAGATTCCATAACAGGCAATAGCTGTTGTGTTGTATCTGAAAGTTGTTCAATCATGTTTTGCAAAGTTAGGCTGGTCCGGTACCTGGCAAGAGGTATGACATACCTTTTTTTACTTCTGTGAAAATGTAAGTAACTGTTGAGGTATGGCATACCTGCAGTTACTTAGTTTATGGGTTCTTCTTTTGATATGCATTATAAGTATTCATCAGCAATCCGGCAATGGTCATAGGTCCTACGCCACCGGGAACGGGAGTAATATAACTGCACTTGGGAGCTACTTCATCAAACTTTACATCGCCTTTCAAAGCAAAGCCGCTTTTCTTAGTTGCATCGGCTACTCTTGTAATGCCAACATCAATAATTACTGCGCCGTCTTTTACCATATCAGCAGTTAAAAATTCAGGCTGGCCCAATGCTGCTACAATAATATCGCCCTGCAAGCAAATTTCTTTAAGGTTGGTAGTAGCAGAATGGCAAATGGTAACTGTGCAATTTCCAGGGTACGCTTTTCTGCTGAGCAAAATACTCATGGGTGTACCAACTATATGACTGCGGCCAATAACAACTGCATGTTTACCTTTTGTTTCAACATTGTAATGTTTCATCAACAATAAAATACCATAAGGCGTTGCAGGAATAAAAGTTGGACTGCCACTTACCATATTACCCACACTCACGGGATGAAAGCCATCCACATCTTTTGCAGGGTTGATTTTGTTGATCACTTTATCATCACTGATGTGTTTTGGCAGTGGAAGTTGTACCAGTATTCCATCTACATCATCATTGTTATTGAGTTCATCAATTTCACGCAGCAATTCTTCTTCGCTAATGGTGGAAGGAAAACGTTTGAGTGTAGATTCAAAACCAATCTCTGCACAGGTTTTTACTTTTGATGCCACATAAGTTTCACTGGCTCCATTGGTACCCACTAAAATGGCTGCAAGATGCGGCGCTCTTTTTCCGCTTGCCTGTAATGCTGCTGTTTTTGTTTTCAGATCTTCTTTAATGGCCTGTGCTGCCAGTTTGCCGTCGAGTAGTTGCATGCTGCAAAAATAAAGCACGGAAGCATTGGTTGATGGGATTGTAAAAATATAAATCCATTGAATACATCAAGCCATTGAAAACACTTAATTTTCCAATTCAAAACTAACTGCTTGAGAAAATATTTTTTCAGTATCTGTATCTGCATTTCTTTTTTTGTAAATGCTCAAACGGTGCGTCAACCGTTGGTAAGCAGCTATCCCGGTCTTGGCGCTTACAGTAAAAACGCTGCTGATGCATTTTCATTTATAATCAATCCGGCGGCTCTTTCCAATCTGCAACAAGGTGGTGCAGGAGTGTACAGCGAAAGAAGATTCTTGCTGAATGCTTTGAGCCAATACACTGCTGTAGCAGGCTTTCAAACAAATTCAGGAACATTTGGTTTGCAGGCCGATTATTTTGGATACAGCAATTATAATGAAACACAGATTGGTTTTGGTTATGCCCGTTCATTGGGAAGCAAAGTGGATGTTGGAGTGAAATTTAATTATTACAACCTGCGAATACCTGCTTACACCAGTTCCTCCACGTTTCATTTTGAAGCAGGTGTACTCATGCATTTGAGCGAAAAATTGCATGCCGGTTTCAGTGTGTTTAATCCGGTTGGTGGAGTTTTGAATAAAGCAGGAAATGAAAAAATAGCTTCCGTGTATCGGGGCGGATTGGGTTATGAAGCATCTGAAAAGTTTTTCATCAGTGCTGAAGTAATTAAAGAAGAAAACAAGAATGTGGGTGTAAATGCTGCATTTCAATATGCATTGGTAAAACAGTTGCTGCTGAGAGCAGGAATTAACACAGTAAATACACAACCCTTTGTGGGTGTGGGTTTGCGGTTTGCACAATTTCGTGTAGATGTGGTAACGGCTTATCATCCGCAGTTGGGTATTTCACCTGCAGTAATGATGTTGTTTGATTTTAAAAAGAAAGAAAACAACGAGTGAAGAAACTGCTGCTGATATTATTTTTGATGATTTGTTTCCGTGCTGCAATTGCACAGGAAACACCATCTGCCGAACAGCAGATGGAAAATAGTACTGAAGTGGATGAAGCAGAAACGGAAGATGATTCTTACATACAATTGCTGCAACACTATAGTAAGAACAAACTCAATTTGAATACTGCAACAGAAGCAGAGCTGAAGGAATTTCCATTTCTATCGGCACTGCAGATCGTAAATTTTTTAAACTACCGTAAACTGTTTGGCAAGCTCATTAACCTGTATGAATTGCAGGCTGTACCTGCATGGGATTATGAAACCATTCAAAAGTTTCTTCCTTATAGTATGGTAGGGCCCGCCTTATCTGTTCAACAGGATTTAAAAAAAAGATTTTCAGATGGGGAGCATTCCCTTCTTTCAAGAGTTACTTATGTTTTGGAAAAAGCCGAGGGCTTTCGCCGAAAAGAAGATACAGCAGCAACCAGCTTTTATCCGGGAGGAAGAGAAAGGGTTTTGCTGCGGTATAAATATAATTTCAGCAATGTGTTGCAATATGGTATAACTGCCGAAAAAGATCCCGGTGAACAATGGCTGAAAGGCGCACAAAAGAATGGGTTTGATTTTTACTCCGCTCATTTGTTTATCCGTAATACCGGCATTATCAAAAACCTGGCAATTGGCGATTTCACAGTTAACATGGGGCAGGGGTTAATTCAATGGCAATCGCTGGCATTTAAGAAAAGTGTGGATATAACAAATATCAAGCGGCAGGCATCTATCCTCCGTCCGTTCAATTCAACAAGTGAATATTTCTTTAACCGGGGTGTAGGAATAACTTTTGAGAAGAAGAATTTTCAATTAACAACATTTGCTTCTTTGCGTAAAGTGAGTGGCAATATTGTGGTTGATACATTGCAGGCAGAAGATTATTTCTCATCACTTCTTACCTCTGGCTTGCATCGTACAAAAAATGAGCAGGCCGACCGCAATGCTGTGCAAATGAATTCTTTTGGCGGCAACCTCAGCTACAATCAAAACAATTTACACATTGGCGTAAATGCTGTTCATTTTCAATTCAACCGTTCGTTCAATAAAGACGATCAGCCATATAACAATTTTGCATTTCGGGGTAAGCAACTCACTAATGTAAGTGTTGATTGGGGTTATACCTGGCGAAACCTGCATTGGTTTGGAGAAGCAGCCAATCACAACCGGAAATATTTTGCTGTGATGAGTGGCCTGCTCATCAGTGCCGATCCCAAAGTTGATCTGTCGTTTGTGTATAGAAATATACAGCCGGGCTATCAATCAATTTTCGGCAATGGTTTTACAGAAGGTACATTTCCTGTAAATGAAAAGGGTTTGTTTGCAGGAATTTCCATTAAGCCATCTTCTAAATGGAAATTAGATGCTTATGCTGATCTCTACCGGTTTCCTTATTTAAGATATAGAGTTGATGCGCCTTCAAACGGGCAGGATTACTTAGTTCAGCTCACACACCGCCCCAATAAGCAAATTGAAATTTATACAAGATTCCGGCAGGAGAGCAAGGGTTTAAACTATAGGGCTGATGGCGAATTGGCAACTGCTCTGGTTTCACCCGTTAACCGTAAAAACTGGAGAACACAAATACAATATAAAATAAGCCAGAATGTAACTCTCCGTCAGCGCTTAGATGCTATGTGGTATGATTTGAATGGCCCGCTTGAAAGCAGGGGCTTTCTTGCTTTTTTTGATGTTTTTTATAAACCAATGATGAAACCCTTTTCTGCCAACATGCGGCTCCAGTATTTTGAAACAGATGACTTTAACAGCCGTATTTATGCCTATGAAAATGATGTGCCGTATAGTTTTTCCATTCCCTCATTTTCAGACAAGGGATACCGCTATTACCTGAATCTTAATTATGATGTTTCCAAAAAACTCTCGGTTTGGTGCCGCTGGGCCCAATTAATTTACAGCAACCGCAGCAGTGTGGGATCGGGCTTGGATGAGATAGCCGGTAACAGGCGTTCCGAAGTTAGGGTGCAAATCCTGTGGAAACTTTAATTTTGTTTCTGTTTTATTTGTGCAGCAATTGTTAAAAAATGGTTGTCATAGTACTTAATAAAGGGGTGTATAAAAGAATTAACAAATTTTTGTTAGTAATTCAGAACTCCTATATTTGGGACGTAAATTTTAATCAAAATCAAACAACATGAGAAAAAAGCTATCCATCCTCACTGGTATGCTGCTGCTGTGTTTTCAGCTGGCAATAGCACAGACAGTAGATGTGTCCGGTAAAGTAACGGACGACAAAGGAAACCCGGTTGCAAATGCCTCTGTTACAGAAAGAGGTACCAATAACGGTACTACTACAGATGCAAGCGGTAATTTCAAATTAAGTGTTAAACGCAATGCAACACTGGAAATTTCCAGTATTGGTTATGAAGCAATACGTGTTTCAGCCGGTAATGGTGGTACAGTGAATGCTTCGCTGACAACTGCTACAAACGTTCTTACTGAGGTTGTAGTAACTGCATCTGGTATCAAGCGTGAAAAGAAAGCGCTTGGCTATTCGGTGGCTTCTGTAGGCAAAAAAGACCTTGAGCTTCGTCCCGATGGTGACGTTGTTCGTGTTTTAAATGGTAAAGCCCCCGGTGTGGATATCATGGGTGCCAGTGGTCTTTCAGGCTCTGGTACACGTATAATTATTCGTGGTGTAAACACAATTACGGGTGATGCAACTCCTTTGTTTGTTGTGGATGGTGTTCCTTTTGATGCCTCTACTACAGCACAGGCAAGTTTTGTTTATGGTAACCAAACATCCAGCCGCTTTTTGGATCTCGATCCCAACAATATTGAAAGTATTGATGTATTGAAAGGTTTGAGCGCTACTACACGTTATGGTGAATTAGGCCGCAATGGTGTGGTTTTGATTACTACAAAAGCAGGTTCAGGTCGCAAGATCAATAAAAAGCTGGAAGTAAGTGTAAGCCAGTCTTTCTTTACAAACCAGGTTGCCAACCTGCCTGAATATACACAGCAATATGGTAATGGTTTTGATATGGACTTAGGTTTGGCGTTCTTTAGTAACTGGGGTGCCAAGTTTACCAGCCCTCCGGCACAGGTAAACCATCCTTACAGCCGTGCAGCTTTGAACGTTGCCTTGCCTCAGTATATAGGCGCTAAGTATGATTATAAATTCTACAATAGTGTTCCCCGCTTCTTCCGCACTGGTTTAATCAGTACAACATCAGTTAATGCTGCAGGGAGTTCTGCCAATAGTACATTTAACATTGGCTATTCTTATATGGATGATAAAGGATTTACACCCGGCAACAGCCTGTTTAAGAATAACCTCAGCATGGGGGGTACTACCAAATTGAGTAATAATATTACAATTGGAGCTACTGTAAACTATGCTACTACAGATTTCCGCACTCCGCCCGTTGCTACCAGCTTTGGCAGTAACCCAAGCGCTTCTTCTGTATTTGGTAATCTTATTTACACTCCAACTGCAGTTGACCTTATTGGACTGGAATATGAAAACCCACTTGATAAATCTTCTATCTATTATCGTAACGGTAATGATATTCAAAACCCCATCTGGACAACAAAAAATGCTTTTGCCGGTCAAAAGATCAATCGTATTTACGGACAGGCAAATGCCCAGTATGATATTACAAAGAACCTGTTTGTTTTATACCGTTTTGGTTATGATAACTACTCTGACTTTAACTTCCTTTCTCAAAATAAAGGAGGGGTTGTTGGTGGTACAGATTACCAGTTAGGTGTACACAGAACAGTGAATGGTTACAATAACATTATGAACCATGAATTATTGCTGAGCTGGAAAACAACTTTCAACGAAAACTGGCGTATGAATGTGGAAGCCGGTGCTCAAAACTACAAACGTACGTATGAGCAAACTGGTATGAGAAGTACGCAACAGCTTGTTTATGGTTTGTTGAATCATAACAACTTCCTTATTCAGCAACGTACAAGTGAAGATGGAAGTGCAATGGATTACAAATTTGCCACACAGTCTTTGGGTATTTTTGGATTTGCCAACTTTGCCTATAAAGAGTATTTATATGTAACAGTAGGTGGCCGTAACAGTTTGTCATCAAACCTGGAAAAAAATAACCGCAGTATCTTCTATCCAAACGTATCTGCATCATTTATTCCCACAACGGCAATTAAGAGCCTCGAAAATAATAAGGTTATCAACTACCTCAAACTTCGTGCAGGTTACTCAACCAGTGCAAACTTTGGGGATCCTTATTTAACACGTAATGTATTAACAATCGGGCCACGTGTATTTGAAGACCGTGCAGGTAACCCCATCAGCACCAACGCAATTTCAAACCGTTTGGCTAACCCGGATTTAAAGCCCGAGTTGCAAACTGAAATTGAATTTGGTATGGAAGGCCGGTTGTTCAACAACCGTTTAAATCTTGATCTTACTTTCTATAACAGGGAAGCAAATGAACAGATATTAGACCGCCAGCTTGATCCTTCTCTGGGCTTTACAAGAACTGCAATCAATGCAGGATCTGTACGCACAAGAGGTATTGAAGCCGGTGTTGGTTATACAGTTGTACGTACCAAAAACTGGAAATGGCAGATTGATGGAAACTTTACGTTGTATCGCAGTTTAGTATCTAACCTGCCTGCAGATATCAAGCAAATTCCTTTGACTGGTTTCTCTAATGAAGGTCCTTTTGCTCTTAATGGACAACCTCTAGGTATTCTGCAGGGTGCCAGAACCGTTATTGAAAGCAAAACAGGCCAACGGTTGGTAAATGGCCAGGGTAACTATATTTCTGATCCTGAGATCAGGGTTTTGGGTAATCCCATTCCTGATTATAAGTTAACGGGTATCAGTACACTGAGCTGGAAGAGTTTTAGTTTCCGTATGCAGTGGGATTTCACCAAAGGCGGCGATATTCTTGCTTATACCCCCGGTACATTGTTAGGACGTGGTGTAACAAAAGATACAGACTTTGACCGTTTGTTACCGTTTATCCTGCCAGGTGTTGATGCAAATGGTAACCCCAATAATATACAGATCAGTTCTTCAGCAGCATATTTTAATAACCTGAGTGGTTTCTTTGGTATGAGTGATTTGATTACTTATGATGCTACAGTTATACGCTTAAGAGAAGCTTCTCTCAGCTATAACCTTCCTGAAAGTATTTTAAAGAAATCTCCTTTCGGGACTGCTTCAATTGTAGTTTCCGGTCAAAATCTCTGGTACCTGGCTCCTAACTTCCCTAAGTACACAAACTTTGATCCTGAAATATCAAGCTTGGGTGCAGGAAGTTTTAACGGATACGAAACACTCGCAGGACCTACTTCACGCCGTATGGGAGTTAGTCTTCGTGTAACATTCTAATTGAAAAGCAAAACAGAAAAAAATGAAAAAAATATTAATCATAGCAGTAACGCTCCTTTCGCTGGGGAGCTGTAAAAAACTGGATAATTTGTTGGTGAACCCCAACTTTCCGGTTCCCAGTACAGCCAATACTGATCTTTACTTTACACAGGTACAGCTAAGTACAGCCAGCTTATTTGATGGAGTTTCAGATATTGGAATGCAATTAACCCGCATGGTCTTAATGTACGGGCCAAACTATCAGGGCGCTTATACCCCGCAAACATTTGATGGTATGTGGAGTACTGCATATACAGGAATTTTCAAGCACGCCAATGAGGTAATTACCCTTGGAACAGCCGAAAAGAAATTTCCAATGGTAGGTATGACCAAAATCCTAAAGGCTTATGCCATGATGAGTTTGGTTGATATGTTTGGAGATGTGCCTTATACTGAAGCCAACCAGGGTGCAGCCAATACAAATCCCAAGGCCGATAAAGGAGCTGATATTTATGCAAAAGCAATTGCTTTATTGGATGAAGGCATGGCTGACTTGGTAAAAGCAGGCCCTTCCGGCTATCCCGGTACTTTGGATTTGTTTTACAATGCAAGCAGCTCATCCTCTGTTGGGTTAGCAAATTGGAGAAAACTTGCTAAAACTTTAAAATTGCGTGCCTATATGAATACCCGCCTTGTGCAAAACAATGCAGCAGCTATTCAGGCTTTGATCACTGAAAATGATCTGATCAATACCAAAGCACAGGATTTTGAATTTAAGTATGGTTCAAAAAACAGCAACCCCAATACCCGCCATCCCCGTTACAATGGTAACTATACAGCTAACGGTAATGCCGGCGATTACATTGGTACACATTTTATGTGGGTGTTAAATAATGAAAGAGGTCTTGGTAATGCCAATAACGATCCAAGATTGAGATATTATTTTTACCGCCAAACTATTAACAACGCACAGGTTTCACCCAACTCAAGTTCATGTTCTGTAGAAGCTTATCCTGCTCATTACGATCGCAACCAACCCAATCCTTATACAGGTGTTAATTACGACATGCCTTTCTGCCTTGTAAACAACGGCACAGGTGGTCTTTGGGGTCGTGATCATGGTGATAACTCAGGTATTCCGCCAGATGGAAACTTGCGTACAACATGGGGAATTTATCCTGCCGGTGGCGATTTCGATTTAGGACAGGGTACAAGAGTTTCCTTAGAAAGAGGCGCCAGAGGCGCCGGCATTCAACCCATCTGGTTGAGTTCTTTTACAGATTTTCTCCGTGCCGAAGCTGCTTTATATGGAATTATTACAGGCGATCCCAAGACATATTTAGATGCGGCCATGCGCCAGTCTTTTGATAAGGTATTCACTTATCCTGCTACTGTGAATTATACAGTACCAACTGCCAACGTTCCAACACAGGCAAGAGTGGATGCGTTTATTGCAAGAGTTATGAATGCGTATGATCTTGCATTGAACAATGGTGACAGAATGGATGTGATTGGCAAGGAATATTATGTAGCTCTCTGGGGTAATGGCTTAGATGCCTATAATTTGTATCGCAGAACAGGAAAGCCTTCTAACTTCCAGAAAGCGAAAGTGGATCCTCCCGGTGCGTTTATACGTTCTGTATTTTATCCCTCAAATTATGTAAACCTGAACCTGAATGCAACACAGAAAACAAGTACGGATGTAAAAGTTTTCTGGGATAATGGTTCAGCTATCATTAACAGATAAAAAAATGAATATGAAAAAAATAAAATTTTTAATACTCGCAACGGCAGCCTTCATGGTTTTCCAGTCTTGCAAAAAGAAGGAAGCTGTATTGGGATCGTTTGAGTCCCTGGGCGTGGGTTCTTACCTTACCCTTGAAAAGTCAAATAAAGTGATCCTGGATTATTCCAAGATCAGTACCGAATCTGTAAGCATTTCAGTAAAAGAGTTTGGTTCTGCAGTTGATAAGGTAGTTTTGTATGTAACTGCAGGCGGGGCCACTTTAAATAAAACAAACTGGAAAAAAATAAAAGAGGTTGCTTATACAAGCGGCACTACTATTGATTTAGTGGTGAGTGCTACTGAAATTGCCACCGCTTTAGGTGTACCTGTTTTAAGTTTAAACCCTGGTACAGCTTATACCATTTACAACCAGGTAGTAACTAAAGATGGTAAAATATATGACGCTGTAAATACAGTTGGCGCATTGGCAAGTAATCCTAATTACAGGGCTTCCACAACATGGGCAGCCAGCGTGGTTTGTCCTTTTGTTGCTACAGGTTTCCCTGGAAACTTTGTAGTTCGTACAGATGAGTGGGAAGATTGGGGACCTGGCGATGTGGTAACAGTTACTTCTGCAACTGCAAACTCTATTGCTTTAAGGGCATATCCAAATCCTGCTTATGGTGTTTGGATTTCGGATATAACTGTTAATATCAATGCAGCAAACGGTATTGCAACAGTAGCCAACCAAAATTATGGGAGGTATGGTGCTACACCCGTTTCCGTAACCACAGTAGGTTCAGCCAATTTTGTGTTTGCATGTACAGGTACTATTGACCTGCGTTTGAACCACCACGTTCCCGGAACTGCTGCATCAAGCTACGGAACATACTGGATACGTTTAACCAAGCAATAATTTTCAGTTCTTCAACTGAAAATTGAAATAGAAAAAAGGCTGCCTCAAAAGAGGCGGCCTTTTTTCATTAATATTGCAGCGCAATCGCTTAATTTATAATCATCGTTGATGAATTTTTATAACCCCGACTTTCAAGTCGGGGCTTTCACTCAATTACAAAAGCGGCTTTAGCCATGATTATATTTCAAGGCTAAAGCCGTTCTCTTTTCTTTTCAGCCTCCCCGGCTTGAAAGTCGGGGTTATTGAAATTGGAACACTCTTCCTGTTTTCCGCAACGTCTTTCGAAATCGGCTGAAACCCTTGCTGGACGTAGATTTATTTTTGAAAATGGGTGTCTCAAGGTGTTTGTATAGAATTTGGAATTAACCTTCTATGATCATATTCTTGAATATTTTTTTCTTATGTGATCATATAATCAATTCTCATTGAGTTCATATCTGAAATCTTGAATTTTACGATTACAAATGTTAATAAATCAAACCAGGCAAGGTGTCCCAACGCTGAAAACAGGAGAAAAAAGGCTGCCTCAAAAGAGGCGGCCTTTTTTCATTAATATTGCAGCGCAATCGCTTAATTTTAGCAACCCATATTTTTCAAAGTATGCCATCATTAGAAAACCGTCAGTTCATCGAAATTGAAAAGCCAATCAAAGAGTTGGTTGATCAGTTAAAGGACCTCCGCAAAATGGCGGAAAAAAATAGCAAGGTTGATTATTCAGCCACCGTTCAGCAATTAGAACAAAGTATTCTTGATAAGAGAAAAGAAATTACGCAAGGTCTTAACAGTTGGCAGAAAGTACAAATGAGCCGGCATCCCGACCGGCCTTATACATTGAAGTACATTGATAAAATGTGTACCAATTTTGTAGAGCTCTTTGGAGATCGTGGTGTTAAAGATGATAAAGCAATGATAGGCGGTTTTGCTATGCTGGATGGTGAAACGGTAATGGTCATTGGTCAGCAAAAAGGGATCAATACCAAAATGCGTCAACTGCGGAATTTTGGTATGGCTAACCCGGAAGGCTACAGAAAAGCATTACGGCTGATGAAGCTTGCTGAAAAGTTTAATAAACCTGTAATCACACTCATTGATACTCCCGGTGCATTTCCCGGCCTGGAAGCAGAAGAAAGAGGACAGGGCGAAGCTATTGCAAGGAATATTTATGAAATGATAAGGTTGAAAGTACCTGTGATTTGTGTTATAATTGGAGAGGGCGCAAGCGGTGGCGCTTTGGGTATTGGAGTAGGCGATAAAGTATTAATGCTTGAAAACACATGGTTCACAGTTATTTCTCCCGAAAGCTGCAGTTCTATTTTATGGCGCAGTTGGGAAAAAAAGGAAGTGGCTGCAGAGCAGTTGAAACTTACTCCTGAACACATGTTTCAGTTTGGTATTGTTGATGGCATTGTTCCGGAACCTGCAGGCGGTGCACATTGGGATTATAGCGAAGCTGCTCAACTATTGAAAAAAGAACTGATTCCCATTTTACAGGAGTTAAAAAAAATTGATGCACAGGAACGGATTAACCAACGCATTGAACGATACAGCAAGATGGGCTTTTGGGACGAGTTATAATATTAACGTGTTGTGCTATTAAAGAATTATATAATTACGGGTACTTTTGTGCCCTTTGTGCATACTTTGCGTTCTTTGTGTTACACTTTTTCTTCAACGATTTTTTGAGTAGCACAAAGAACACGAAGATTTACACTAAGTTCACAAAGCAAGTATTGAAAATCAATCAATATTAATAGCACAACACTATAACATCTAAATTTTTATTTGAAGTATAAACATATGAATCTAAGCGATCAATTAAGAGGAACAGGTGTTGCAGTAGTAACTCCATTCAAAAAAAATATGGAGATAGACTTTGTTGCATTGGAGCGGGTCATTAGCTACATCATTGATAATGGTGCAGAGTATATAGTTACGTTAGGTACTACCGGCGAAACTCCAACACTAAGTAAAGAAGAAAAAATGGAGTTGATTCTTTTTACTTACCAGGCCGTAGCAGATAGAGTCCCTGTTGTTGTGGGCATCGGCGGTAACAATACGCTTTCTCTTATTAAGGATCTGGAAACATTTCCATTACACAAAGCCGCTGCTGTTTTAAGCGCCAGTCCTTATTACAACAAACCATCCCAGGAAGGAATCTATCAGCATTACAAAGCATTGGCCGAGGTTTCACCAAAGCCAATCATTCTTTATAATGTGCCGGGCCGCACAGGACGTAATATCAGCGCTGCTACTACTTTAAGGCTTGCCAATAATTTTTCAAACATTGCGGGGATAAAAGAAGCAAGTGGTGATATGATACAATGCATGCAGATACTAAAAGATAAGCCTGCTGATTTCCTTGTAGTGAGCGGCGATGACGCCTTGGCCATGCCACAGATAGCTTGCGGTATGGAAGGTGTAATCAGCGTAGCGGCTAACTGTTTACCCAAACAGTTCAGTGAAATGGTTCGTTTCTCATTAAAAGGAAATTTTGCAGAAGCTAAGAAGTTGAATGATGATATGCTTGAAGCCTATGATCTGTTGTTTGCAGAAAATAATCCTGCAGGAGTAAAAGCATTCATGGTTGAGCTCGGCTTACTTGAAAATCATCTCCGGTTACCTGTTGTTCCGTTATCTGCAGGCTTGTATAATTCAGTGAAAGAATATCTGCAAAGAAATAAATAATACCATCTTGATTTACGAAATAGCGCAAGGCGCTATGAAGAAATCTTAGATGGTATCCCGCCATTCGGGACAGGTTATGCCGATAGAAAAACTGTTTGACTATATTACTCATTACTTCGGTATAAATGCAGGCTCCATACATGATCAAGTTGTTTAAAACTCATTCTATAAAAAGGTTTTTATTCCTGGTTGTGTATGTTATTCTGTTTGCTGAATTAACAGCACAGCATACCATACGCTTTGAGATTAAAAGCAAACCCGGCAATCACCCCAACGACAGTTTGTATATAGCTGCATCATTCAATGGTTGGAACCCGGGAATAAAAACTTTTGCTTTTCAATCTGCTCCAAACGGTATTCAGTTTCTTGAAGTAAAAGGAATTGTATCCGGTATCATTGAATTTAAAATTACAAGGGGCACATGGTTAAGTGCTGAGGCTGCTGCAAATGGTTCAGCTTTCAGCAACCGTGTTCACCGCATCAATTCCGATACAACATTTTCAATTGGCATTGAAGCATGGGCCGATGATTTCCCCGGCCGCCCTCCTGTATCAACAAGAAGTAAAAATGTTTTTATTATTGATACTTCTTTTTTTATTCCTCAATTGAACCGAACAAGACGCATTTGGGTTTATTTGCCCGAAGACTACGCTTTCAACAAAAAAAACTATCCTGTTTTATACATGCACGACGGGCAAAACCTGTTTGATATTGTTACCTCTGCATTTGGTGAATGGGGGGTAGATGAAATGATGGATTCAATAAGACCCGGCAAACAATGTATTGTTGTTGGCATTGATAACGGAAACAGCAAACGTCTTACTGAATACAATCCTTATGAATCAAGATTCGGGCAGGGCGAAGGAGATGCTTATGTTGATTTTTTGGTAAATACATTGAAACCTTTTATTGATAAAACATACCGGACCAAACCACAAAAAGCATCCACTGTTATTGCAGGCAGCTCAATGGGGGGATTGATTTCTTTATATGCAGTATTAAAATATCCTGATGTGTTTGGCGGCGCCGGTATTTTTTCACCAGCATTCTGGATGGCTCCTGAGCTGCAGAAGAAAATAGATAGTTCAAAGAATATCAGCGCAGCCCTTTATTTTGTTTGTGGTGAAATGGAAAATGAAGAAATGACAAGGGATATGAGAAAAGTGTATGATCAACTGAAACAAAGCGGGGGCAGAAAAATATTCTACAGGCAGGTGAAAGAAGGTAAACACAATGAAGCTTTCTGGCGAAATGAAATGGTTGGTTTTTACAAGTGGATATTCTTCAATCAAACCAGGTAGGTCATGCCTTCTGCAGCAAGCTCCGTGTTTGGAAAAACCTCCCTTGCTTCCTGTTCAAACAGTTCAAGGCTCTCAAACTTAGCTGAGAAATGCCCGATGATGAGCTTTTGAACCTTTGCTTTCAATGCAATGGCTGCAGCTTGTTTTGTGGTAGAATGAAAACGTTCGGTTGCTTTATCAATCAATGCTTCAGGGTAAGTAGTTTCATGGTAAATGAGGTTAGCACCTTTTACTATTTCAACCAATGATTCATCGTAAATAGTATCAGCGCAAAAAGCATAGCTTTTAGGTTTTATGTTTTCATCGGTAAGCAATTCATTTTTAATTAACCCGCCTTCCGGATTCAGATAATCTTCACCACTCTGCAGTTTTGAAAAATAAGTTGAGGGTACCTGATATGCTTTTGTTTTTTCAATATTTATTTTTCTCATATTACGTTTCTCTCTTACTAAAAAACCCCAGCATTCAATGCGGTGCCGGGTGGAAAAACATTCAACGGTATAATGCTTTGCATCATGAAGTATTCCCGGGTTTTCAATTGCATGAAACGTAAATTCAAAAGGAAGAACGGTGTTTGAAATTTTGAACTGCAAATCAATAACCTCTTTTAAAAGTGGCGGCCCGTAAACATGCAATGGCTGAATACGGCCAAGCAATGCAAAACTGTTCAGCAAACCAATGAGGCCAAAGTAATGATCGCCGTGCAAATGCGAAATGAAAATATGATTGATGCGGCTGCGTTTAATGCGGTAGTTGATGATTTGGATTTGTGTTCCTTCGCCACAATCAAACATCAGCAAATCATCCTGTGTGGTAATGATCTGTGAGGTGGGGTGTCGTCCAAAGGCAGGTATTGCAGAATTGTTTCCAAGAATTGTAACAGCCAGCATGAATAATAAATTGAATAAGTAACTTTGAGTTGGTGTAAAAATAAATTTGTTTGCAGCAAAATCTGCATCTCAATACGAATCATCTTCAAACATTTCTCTTTCTATTTCTTCCATCTGTACAATATCCCAGGCTTCACTTTCAGTGGGAGTGTAGTTTATCATTTCCAGAATTTCTTTCTGTTCAAGAAAGGCTTCTGCTTCCGGCTTCAGTTCACAAACCACAAATGAATACTGCTGTTCATAAAATTCCTGCTGGCAGCTAAGGATACATTCAGCAACCTTTTCATCCAAAGCAGTTACTTCTTTTAAATTCAGAATTACATTTTTTACATCCTTTTTAAGACAGGAAAGCAACAATTGACCGAGTTCTTCTGTCATATTTTCAGAAAGAGTACTGTCGGCAGGTGTAATTACCTGAAATTTTTCCTTGGTATCAATTTTGACGTTCATACAGATTATTAACAGATAGTGTGTAACTTATAGTAAAATCAGGTCGAAATTATTCCTTATAATTGTAAAAACCGAATATCCACCATGGATCATAATTTTTCAACACAAGTAAAAGAGATCATTTCATTCAGCAGGGAAGAAGCATTGCGGCTTGGAAATGATTTTATAGGAACTGAGCATCTTGTTCTGGGGATGATCAGGGAAGGAGAAAACACTGCCATTAAAATTTTAAAAAACCTGAATGTTGATTTATACGAATTGCGAAAGGAAATTGAACTGGCTGTTAAAGATAAAACAGGGAAGAATATTGCAAATATCAACAGCCTTCCTTTAACCAAACAGGCAGAGAAAGTAATTCGTGTCACGGTACTGGAAGCAAAGGCATTAAAAAGTCCGCAGGTTGAAACAGAACATCTGATGCTGTCAATTCTTAAAAACAAAGAAAATATTGCAACACAAATTTTAAATCAGTTTGAAATTGATTACGATATTTTCAGAAATGAATTAGGTATGGTAAAGTCAAACGAACCAAGAGCCGATTATGACGATCCGGGTGAAGAAGAATTTGATGAAGAAAAATCAAAGTATGCTCAACCACGATCCAAACAACAAGCCGGTGCAAAAAGCAAAACACCTGTGCTTGATAATTTTGGAAGAGATATAACCCGCCTCGCAGAAATAGGATCACTTGATCCTATTGTAGGCCGTGAAAAAGAGATAGAACGTGTATCACAAATTTTATCAAGGCGCAAAAAGAATAATCCAATTTTAATTGGAGAACCCGGCGTTGGTAAAACAGCCATCGTTGAGGGGTTGGCATTGCGTATTGTTCAACGGAAAGTTTCCCGTGTGTTGTATGACAAGCGTGTTGTATCGCTTGATCTGGCAGCATTGGTTGCAGGTACAAAATACCGTGGCCAGTTTGAAGAGCGCATGAAAGCCATCATGAATGAGTTGGAAAAGAACAGGGATGTAATTTTGTTCATTGATGAAATTCACACCATTGTTGGTGCAGGTGGTGCAAGTGGTTCATTAGATGCTTCCAATATTTTCAAACCTGCTTTATCAAGAGGTGAGTTGCAATGTATTGGTGCGTCAACCTTAGATGAGTACAGAATGTACATTGAAAAAGACGGCGCTTTGGATCGTCGTTTTCAAAAAGTAATCATTGATCCGCCAAGTATTGATGAAACCATCCAGATTCTTCTGAACATCAAATCAAAATATGAAGAGTTTCACAATGTGGCCTATAATGATGAAGCGATTAATGCCTGTGTAAAGTTGAGCGACCGTTACATTACAGACCGTTTGCTCCCTGATAAGGCGATTGATGTGATGGATGAAGTAGGCGCAAGAATACACCTGAAAAACATCAATGTTCCCCAGGAAATTCTTGACCTGGAAAAAAAGATTGAAGACATCAAACAGGAAAAAAACAAAGTAGTGAAGAGCCAGCGTTTTGAAGAGGCTGCCTCACTCCGTGATAATGAAAAGAGATTGGGTGAAGAATTAGAAAAAGCAAAAGCCAAATGGGAAGAAGAAAGTAAACACAAACGCTTCCCTATTGATGAAGAAGCAATTGCTGAAGTAGTGAGTATGATGACGGGAATTCCTGTGAAACGTATGGTACAGGCCGAAACAGAAAAATTGCGCCGTATGGCCGAAGACCTGCAGGGTGCTGTAATTGGCCAGGAGGAAGCCGTAGGAAAAGTAGTAAAAGCCATTCAACGAAACAGGGTAGGGTTGAAAGATCCCAAGAAACCAATTGGAACATTCATCTTCCTCGGCCCAACTGGTGTTGGTAAAACAGAATTGGCAAGAGCGCTCGCCCGTTATATGTTCGACAGTGATGATGCTCTTATCCGTATTGATATGAGTGAGTATATGGAAAAGTTTACTGTAAGCCGTTTAATTGGTGCGCCTCCGGGATATGTGGGTTATGAAGAAGGAGGTCAATTAACTGAACGTGTACGCCGTAAGCCTTACTCAGTTGTGTTACTCGATGAAATTGAGAAAGCACACCCTGATATTTATAATATTTTGTTGCAGGTATTGGATGATGGTCAATTAACAGATGGACTTGGCAGAAAAGTTGATTTCAAGAACACACTTATCATCATGACTTCAAATATTGGAGTACGCCAGTTAAAAGATTTTGGCGAAGGCGTTGGCTTTACAACAGCAACAAGAATGCAAAATGCTGATGAGAACAATAAAGCCGTCATTGAAAAAGCATTAAAGAAAACATTCTCACCTGAATTTTTAAATAGAATTGATGATGTGATGATCTTTAACTCACTCAGCAAGGAACACATTTTCCGTATTATTGATATTTTGATGAAGGGCGTAAGTGCAAGATTGAAAAATCTTGGGTTCAGTATGGAACTTACCGAAGAGGCAAAAGAGTTTATCACCGAAAAGGGATACGATGTTCAATTTGGTGCAAGGCCATTACATCGGGCTATTCAGAAATACCTGGAAGATCCTTTAGCTGAGGAGATATTGAATTTGCATATAAAAGAAGGCGATGTGCTCATTGCTGAACTTGATAAAGAAAATCAGAAGATCAGGTTCACGTTCAAAGAAAAAACAAAGAAATCTGCCAAGTCATCTGAAGCTTAATATTTCAAACTTCATATTAAGAGGCTGTCTAGTAGTAAGTAACACAAAGGACTCTAAGAAAACACAAAGGACACGAAGAAGTTATTTTTCATAATCAATACGTTGTGTTCTTCGTGTGAATCTTTGTGTTCTTTGTGTTTCCTTTTTATCAACCTTTGAGACAGCCTCTTTTATTTAGCTTTGTTTGTTGCAATGAAAAAGAAAATTACAATAGCAATAGATGGCTGGAGCAGCTGTGGAAAAAGTACGCTGGCAAAGCAGTTGGCAAAACAGCTTGGCTATATTTATATTGACAGTGGTGCTATGTACCGTGCCATCACTTTATATTTTTTGAGAAACCATGTTGACTGGACAGATGAAGAAGAGGTAAAAAAAGCATTGCAAAATATTACTCTTGAATTTCAGCCAAATCAGCTATCGGGTGAATCTGAAATTTATCTCAATGGGGAAAATATTGAGTATGTGATCCGGGATTTGGTGGTTGCAGAAAAGGTAAGTGAGGTGGCAGCCATTAAACAGGTCAGGCAATTTGCTGTTAAAAAACAGCAAGAGATGGGTGCAGGTAAAGGAATTATAATGGATGGGAGAGATATTGGTACAACTGTTTTTCCCGATGCTGAGTTAAAGATATTTATGACAGCAGATAATGCGGTTAGAGTTGAGCGGCGATTTAAAGAGATGTATGCCAAAAACCCCAACATTACCATTGAAGAAGTAAAGGCCAATCTTGAAATGAGAGATTATATTGACTCTAACAGAGAAGTTAGTCCACTTAAAAAAGCTGAAGATGCTATTGTGTTCGATAATACAAATATTACCCCTGCAGAACAGCTTGAGATAGCACTGAAGTACGTAAAAAACAGGTAGCAATGAGTTTGTTAAGTGTTTAGGATTAGGCAGAACGATCGCAGATCATTTATATGATTCATCAAAGAGGAACGTCTTTGCGAGGCGCCTGACAACCTGCAAAGGGCAGCGATGTGATGCGCCGAAGCAATCTGAGTGCAGAAACAGCTTTTTATGTTTAAGTCAGATTGCTTCGCCATGGAAATTGTTCATAAATGAAGTTTCTATTATGGCTCGCAATGACGTATATACTGCTATTTGCGGCTATTCTACCTAATCCTATAAGTGTTTCATTCTATTTTTTTTGACAGAAATCAGTAAAAAAGTTTGAAATTTTGAAAACAGACGTATATCTTCGCATTACAATCCCCAACAATCCGGAAAACCCCGACTAAATCCATCATCTCAAAGATTCGATCAATTTCTCAGAATTTAAAATTTTCTGGTTAATACTGTCCATCTTCCTGTGATCAGCTAATTCTGGCAACAGAATCCGTAATCACTATATCCCCAATGATCAGCTTTTTCAAAAGGTATCCTCTGCTAAACCGCTAATTTTTTTCACCTCAAAAACCTTTTTATGAAAAAGTTTTTACTCTTGTCAACAGGGCTATTATTTATCATTCAGTTAATGGCTCAGGATTTGCCCTCTCCTGCTGCCAACTTACAAACTATGCCATCGGGGAGTTATGTTATTGCAATGGATAATGCAAACCAGAATACCGGTTCTGCCGCAACTGCAAGCGCTAAAATTACAATTAGCAGTGGCAGCAACAGTGGTACTTTAGATGATGCCAGTGGGGTAGAAGTCGGGATGGTGGTATCTGGACAAGCAGCTATTCCTTCTGGAACCACAGTTACAAGTGTAAACTATGCAACTAATGCCATTACTCTCAGTGCAAATGCAACTGCAGGCCTTTCAAATAAATCTGTTACTTTTACAGGCAGCGGTTTATTTAACATGAAGGCTTACGGGCTGATAGTTTACCTGCTTAATAATAATGTAAAACTGAAATGGGTTATTAATTCGGGTAAAGCTAAAGATGCAGCTGATTTTACCGTGGCTTCTTCCCGAATTAAACCTACAGCAGCAGTTACACCTTCCTCTAATTTTAAAGCCGGGCCTTTTGTCATTTTTGCCAACGATACTTCCGGCGTTGCGGCATTAGTAACCACTTATAATGGTACGCCAAACACTGGTACGGATGTTAATCTTTATCGGACAAATGCTGATGTTTTTGTTGATGTAAGATATGATATGACAGGATTTAAACCGAAAGCAGCAATTCTAGATGATGGAACTAATGCTTCAATTCATACAGCTTATATGACTGCGGCAAGCATTCCTTCGATTAGTTATGCAACAGAGGCAACCGGGGCTGTTCTTACAACCAAATGCTACACTTTCGCATCTGAGCCGCATAATACTGCCGCAACTACAACCTTAATTGGACAGATCAGAACATTTGTTCAAGGCGGAGGTAACTTTCTTGCACAGTGCGAGGCCGTTCGGACTTATGAAAATGATGTAACAAATGGAAGATTTCATAGCACCCGTGGTGATGCAGCCGTTGTATTTGAAAAAGGTGCAGGAGGTAGTACCAATGCAACTATCGGAAGCAATTTAACTTTTCCTAACCCTGATTTGAGTTATTCTCAGTTTGAAGGTCTTTTTAATGGAAATATTACTGGTAGTTTACAGAACTGGAAGCTAACTTCCGGAAGTTCATATATTAATAATGCACATGATCATGCTGAGGGAGCAAGTATTCCTGCAGCAGTTTCTGCCAGTGTTTCCAAAATATCCTCTAGTGCTAAAGGCGGACTTGTTTTTTACCTCGGTAATCATACTTATGATGTAAGCAACCGTGCTAATATTAATGGTATGAGAATGTATATGAACGCCTTCCTTACTCCCGTTGGCATCAATTTAAGTTGCCCAATAGGAGGCCCGTTGCCAGTTACTTTAGTAAATTTCAATGCTACTCAAAGAAGCAACAAGGTATCCCTTTCATGGGAAACTGCATTGGAATTGAACAATGATGGTTTTGAAATTGAGCGTCGCATTGGCAACGGTAAGTATGAAAAAATTGCATTTGTAGATTCAAAAGCACCAGGTGGAAACGGAACAGCTTATTCATACAGCTTTGAAGATAATACAACTCTTCCTAAAGGAGTATCTTACTACCGCCTGCGCCAGGTAGATTTTGATGGCCATGCAACTTACAGTGAAATCAGGGCTGTAAGAACCGGCAATGGATCAATTATCATTGCAGTTTATCCAAATCCAAGCAGGGGTACAACCAATGTAGCCATTCCTGATGGTGTGGGTACAGTTGATATATCTCTTAACGATTTCACCGGCAAATCAGTACAGCGCTGGAATGGCTTAAATACCCGCAGCCTTCAGTTAAACAATCTGAAACCTGGTATGTACATGTTGCGTATCAGCATCCGTGAAACCGGCGAAACAATTACAGAAAGAATTTCTGTACAATAATTCAGGGACAGGAAAAACCAGATAAGACCAAAAATGAATGGAGCCCCACGAAAGCGGGGCTCCATATTTTTTATGATTGATGCAGCATTTTGCAAAAATTCTTTCTTCAAAAAAGTAATACAAAAGCTTGCACTTTTTAAAACAGAAAATTAGTTTTACAGTTCGCTAACATCTGTATCCCCTAAAACACTTCTTAAATCTTCAATACCTTCTAATCCTTTATCAAGCTCAGGTTTTATTAATTACTGGCGTATGCTGTCCATTTTCCTGTGATGTAACTGTTTCTGGTATCAGATGCAGTATTCACCTATATCCTCTAATGATTAACTTTTTCAAAAGGTGTTCTCTGCTAAACCGCTAATTTTTTTCACCTCAAAAACCTTTTTATGAAAAAGTTTTTACTTTCTTTTTTTTCAATCATGTTTTCATGTGTTCTTTTTGGACAAACTATTCTTTCGCCGGAAGTCCCTTGTCCAACTATCAGTGAAGTTCAGTTTACTATCGTTTCAACAAGTGGTTCTAATTGCACCCGCACTGTTTCAATGAGAATAAAAAATGATGTTTCAAACTCTAATCCCAAAGGGGTTAAAGTTGAAGTTTTATGTGATGGGGTAAATGTAACCCGTACGGATTGTTTTATTGCTTCAACTGCTCCCGGTGGTGCAATTTTTACAACAGGGTCATTTACCTGCCCCTGCAGCGCATCACCATTAATCAGAATTACAAGATACACAGCCAGCAATGGGAATTGCCAGGGTGGAACCTGTGGTCAGGTAATATTAATTACACCAATTTCAGTTTCAGCCAGAGTAAATTGTACAAATCCACGTACTTACGATCTTACTATTGATGCCCATCATGAAGACCCTCCTGGTACTCCGGCTACTATAAGCGGAACGTATGAAACATTCATAGATGATAATCAAAATGGAATTATTGATGCTGCTGAAGAAGCAAGCCTCAAGATCACTACCAGTACTGCCTTTACATCATCTACATCAGGAGCACCTTCCGGATTTACAAGCAGGTTTTTAGCAACACTTTTGCCTTTTGATAATGGCGTTACTGTAACCTCTGAGTTATCTGATGACCCGATTATTGTAAGAGTATTTGTTACCACATTAGGTGTTTCAGGAAATGAAACAAGAGGGTTTAATGGTTGTGCCGGCCTTCCTGTTTCTCTTAAGAATTTTAATGCTAATCAACGCAATGGTAAAGTGGCATTAAGCTGGGAAACAGACCAGGAAAATAACAATGATGGGTTTGAAGTGCAACGTCGTTCAGGCAATGGCCGTTATGAAACAATAGGGTTTATTGATTCAAAAGCACCGGGTGGCACAGGGGGCGCTTATACTTACAGTTTTGATGATATTTTAAGTTTGCCAAAAGGAGTATCTTACTATCGTATCCGCCAGGTTGATCTGGACGGTAAAGCCAATTACAGTGAAATTAAAGCAATCAGAACCGGAGGCAGTAATATTATAATTGCAGTATATCCTAATCCAAGCCATGGTACAACAAATGTGGCTATACCTGAGGGTGCTGGTAAGATGGATGTCTCTCTGGATGATTATACCGGAAAATCAATTCAACGCTGGAATGGCATCAACGTTCGCAATCTTCAATTAACAAATCTCAAACCGGGTATTTACATGCTTCGCATCAACTTGCGTGAAACCGGCGAACAGATAACAGA
>CAMTVU010000108.1:0-9624 GCA_947085245.1 uncultured Chitinophagaceae bacterium
AACAACATCAGCGGTGTTTTATTTTTAACAGGAGACAGGCATCAAAGTGAAGTTATAAAAGTTGAACGGCCGGGTACGTATCCGTTGTTTGATGTTACAGCATCGCCACTTACTGCGGGCACACATGCATTTGGAGGGCCTGAAAAGAATAATCCTTACCGTGTATATGGGCTGGATGAAAAACAGAACTACAGCAAATTTAACTTCAGCGGCGCAAGAAATCAGCGTAAGCTTACTGTGGAGTTCTTTGGAATTAAAGGGGATAAACTGGGTGAGTGGAGCGTAAGTGAAAATGAATTGAAAACAAAGAAATAGTTGAAGGTTTATACAAGTGAACGTGCAGCGTTTAACTTTAAACTATCAAACAAGCAGAACAATGACAATCAGCTTTCGATACGATCGTAAAAAAGTAATACAGGCATTACGCTATCACTTTATTTCTAAAAAAGAAATACGCATTCTTATTATTTTAGTGAATGTGTTTGCATTGTTTGCTGCAGCTATGTACTTCTGGAAAAAAATTGCACCGGTGGCTTTTTTACTAAGTTCTTTTTTGTGGTTTTGTTTGATGGCAGCTTTCTGGTTTATACTTCCATTTGTCGTTTACAGCCGGGCTAAAACATTTAAAGATTCATTCAGTCTTACATTTTTGGATACTTATATGCATATTGAAAACCGGGGTGGAAGTAAACGATGGAATTATACAGATTTTAATTACTTCATTGAAACCCCGAACTTTTTTCATTTATATGTTGATGAGCGTTCTTTCTTTCTCATTCCGAAAGATGCCTTTGAAGGCAGTGATGGCACGCATGAAGCAAGGTTGTTGTTACGGGAAAAAATCGGGCAGAAATAAGTAAATGTTCTTTATAGATTTTTTATTCCCTTGTGCGCAGTGTAATATATCTGTATGTTATTTTAAAAGCTGCCATTACACAGCACAACAAAAAGCTTTGCAGAAGCTTTTTATTTTCAAGTGTTTGAATCTGTTAAATGCAAAATTTACTGTTCCTAAAACGAAAAAATCCGGGTAAAACTTGCATTTGTGGATCCTGCATTTTATGTTTGTACTCTGTTAAGCAGATACCCTTAGAAAGCAAAATAATCTGACCATTAGGCAAGCCACCGGCTATATTGTATATACAATGCCTTCACATTTTCAGCGTTTTATTTGTTATCTTTAAGGAACAGTTTAACAAAACATCCTTAGTAAAGCCGTACCTAACAGAGAATGCCATGAAAACCATTGTACCCGTATCCGTTTTTCTTTTATTCACCTTGTTTACAAGGGCACAGAGCGCTAAAGATCTGCCTGCGCCAACTTCTAATTTGCAAACACTTTCTGCCGGGAGTTATGTAATACCAATGGATAATACTCTGCAAACAAATACAGCCGGGTATTTTAATTTAAAAACATACGGGCTTATTGTTCACCTGTTAAACAATAATGTAAAAATAAAATGGGCAATCAAAGCAGGTAAATCAAAAGACGGGACAGATTTTACGGGAACGGCATTGCAGATTCAGCCAACGCTTGGTTCTGTGAGTGCCATTTATAATTTTATTGCAGGGCCCTTTGTAATTTCTGCAGCCGATACAACTGGTGTTGCTGCGCTTGTAACTTCTTTTTATACAAATAATGGGTTAACAGGAAACGACAGGCCAAGTGTTTATCGCCTTACACTGGATGCATTGAATGTTGATATTCGTTATAATCTTACAGGGTTTATTCCCAAAGCAGCCATATTAAATGATGGAGGCAATGCTGCCATTCATACAGGCTATTTTCAAAAAGCTGCCGTTTCCACCAACAATTACCAAATTGCAGCGGCTACAGACCTTCTTTCAAAATGCTACACATTTGCATCTGAACCTCACGCAGATACAACAGCAATCAGCGCTACCAAGATTAATGCCGTAAAATCATTTGTAACCTACGGTGGTAATTTCCTTGCGCAATGTGAGGCTGTGCTTTCTTATGAAAACAGGAGCCAGGGATATTTTCAAACAACTACCGGCATTACGAAAGTAAATACAGCTATTGCATCGTCCTCAACCATTTATCCCAATCCGGATTTGGCCTATTCACAGTTCCAGGGGGAGTTTGGTCTTTCGCAGGGAGGCAGTGTACGCAACTGGGTTTTGGCAGCCGCAAGTTCATTTAAAAATAATGCACATCATCATGCAACCGGCGGTACACTTGCAGCACAAACCCCTTTTGGTGCAAGCGTTTGTAAAATGAATGGTTCTTCCAATGCCGGTGGGTTGGTATTTTACCTCGGTAATCATGAATTTTCTTCAATAACTTCTCTTATTTCCATTAATGGCATAAGGATGTACATGAATGCTTTTCTTACACCCACCAGTTTGAACCTGGATTGCAGCATTGGTTCAACACGCTTGTATGTTCTTTCTTTACAACTGGAACAGTTCAATGTCAATAAAAAGCAGGATTATGCTGAATTAACCTGGGTAGTTAACAGGTATTCCACTGCCAGCCGTTTTATAATTGAAAGAAGCACTGATGGGCAAATTTTCCGGGAAGCAGGTATTGTTTTGCCAAGAGCAGCAATCAGTGAAGAAACATATTACACATTCAGGGATCCTGTCATAGCTGCTGTTTCATCAACTATTTATTATCGTATCCGTTCCGAAGATAGCCAGGGTAAATATAATTACTCGGCTGTAAAAGCAATAAGAATCGGCGAAACAAATACCGCAGTGTCTATCTCCACTTTCCCCAATCCGGTTGTCAATCAGTTTTTTGTTCAGTTTCCTTTAACCTGGGCGAATAAACAAATAAGTTATGAAGTGATTGATCAAAACGGGAGGGTGGCAATTGGCTATACAGGCATTGTAGCAAATCAAACGCAGGAAATCAACCTCAACAGATTGTTGCCGGGTTTTTATTACCTCCGTGTGAGCTGTAATGGGGAAGTACTGCACAAAAAAATTCTGAAAAAATAAATTTGCCATAATATGAGGTTTCATCCGGGCTTAGACAAATCCGGATATTTTTGAAAACATTTGGTTTATATTGTAAACTACTTTATGTTTGTGATCTATTAATGAGTTTATGAGAAAGTTTGTATTGTTAACCGTTAGTCTTTTCAGCCTTTTTGAAGTATGGGCACAAACAACTATAACCGGTACTGTTACCGATGTAAAAAAGCAACCATTGCCCGGCGTTTCTTTAACCATTAAAAATTCCTACGATGGTGCTACTGCCGATTCGTTGGGCCGGTTCCGTTTCAAAACTTATGATAAAGGAATGCAGCTTTTAATCATCAGCGCAGTGGGTTATAAAACACTTGAACTTCGGGTTGATTTGAAAGGAGAAGAACTTCAACTCCCCATTCAGTTAAAACAGGAGATCACGGAAATAAGTGCAGTAGTTATTACCGCAGGAACTTTTGAAGCCAGTGACCGCAAACGGGTAGCGGCTGTATTAACATCTCTTGATATTGTTACAACTGCAAGTGGTGAAGGAGAAATAACCGGGGCATTAAAAACATTACCGGGGGCACAACAGGTAGGAGAGAGTGAGGGTTTGTTTGTACGTGGTGGTACTGCTGCCGAAACAAAAACATTTATTGATGGAACTCTGGTAAACAATTTCTTTTATACAAGTATGCCTGGCATTGCTGCAAGAGGACGCTTCTCTCCCTTCATCTTTAAGGGAACGGTTTTCAGTACGGGTGGTTACAGTGCTTTGTACGGACAGGCTTTATCATCAGCTTTAATTCTTGAATCTATTGATCTGCCCGATCAATCATCGGCAACTCTTAATCTATCCGTACTAAGTGCTGGTGCCGGTTTTCAGAAGCTGGCAAAAAATAAAAAATCATCCTGGGGGTTTAATTATAATTATTCCAATTTGTCTGCAGCATTTGCAGTTATTAAGCAACAACAGGATTATTCAAAAGCTCCTAACGCTCATAATATTGATGCCAACTTCCGAGTTAAAACCTCAAAGAATGGCATGCTGAAATATTATGGTTACTATACCACAAACAGTTTAGCATTTACACAGAACAGTCTGGATTCAATTGGGTATAAAGACAAATTTTCTTTGGCCAATGGTAATATGTATCACAACCTTTCATGGAAAGAAAATTTAAAAAACAAGTGGAAGTTAATTGCAGGAGTTTCTGCATCAACCAATAAAGATGATATCAGCTTTGGGATGCAGAATGCACAAAAAAATGATGTGCTGTTGAATGGACTGCAATTCAAAAAGTTTAACCTTGATAACAAAGGATTTTATTCCAATGCCAAATTAGTTTTGGAAAAGAAATTCAAAGGATTAAATGCATTGCGTTTTGGTACTGAGTATAACCACACTGACGACAAAAATGTTTTCACTGCCTATAACGGAGCTAAGTTCAGGAGCCGCATTATTGAGAATGTATATTCCATATTTGCGGAACAGGATGTATATCTCACCAATAATCTTGCTGCAAAGTTTGGTGCAAGAACAGAACATTCAACTTTACTGAACAAGACGAATCTTGCTCCACGAATTTCATTGGCGTATAAACTTGGAAAGCAAGGCCAGGCATCATTAGCGTATGGCGTTTTTTATCAGAACCCTGAATTGCGTTACCTGCCAGCCGTTAATCCGCTGAGCTTTATGAAGGCAACCCATTACATTGCTCAGTATCAGAAAACAACCAGCCTTACAACATTTCGTTTGGAAGCATTTTATAAAAAGTATGATAACCTCATCAAAACAACGAATGTAAACGGCAGGGAAATTGCCGGCAACAACAAAGGCTTTGGCGACGCAAATGGTTTTGAATTATTCTGGCGGGATAAAAAGAATGTAAAGAACCTCGATTACTGGATCTCTTATTCTTATCTCAATACAAAAAGGGATTTCCTGAATTTTCCAACTGCCATCACACCCAACTTTGCTGCCAATCATACAGCATCGCTGGTTATGAAAAAATTTGTCACCAAATTAAAAACAAATTTCAACTTTTCTTACAACTATGCAAGTGGCCGTCCTTATTATAATATTCAGTATGATCCCAATACCAATAAAACTTTTTTTGCTGACAGGGGAAGAATACCTGAATATCACAACGTAAGTTTTGCATTGAACTATTTGCCCGCCATCGGCAAGAAAAACGCAAAAGCATTTGCAGTGTATGTGCTGAGTGTGAGTAATATTTTCAACATCAGGCAGGTGTATGGGTACAGCTATTCAGCCAATGGTATGCGCAGGCGGGAACTGGTACCTCCATCCCGGATGTTTTTATTCATTGGCGCTTTCATCAGTTTTGGTGTTGACAGAACCGATGATGCTGTTAATAATAATTTATAGAATAAACCCAGGCGTTATGAGTGTTTATCTTTTTTTTAAAGTCATTCATTTATTATCTGTGGTAGCCTTTTTAGGAAATATCGTCACCGGTCTTTTTTGGATGAAATATGCATGCGGTACAAAGAATACGGGATATATGCAGCATGCTGTTTCAGGTATTATTGCCTCAGATAAATGGTTTACAATTCCCGGAGTCATCATTATTACAGCAGGAGGTATAGCAGCGGCTATACAGGCAGGCACACCAATACTGCGAACGGGCTGGATATTTTGGTCAATCATTTTGTTTTCATTGTCAGGATTATTTTTTGCATTTAAAGTTGCGCCTTTGCAAAGAAGCATGAAACAATACCTTGAAACAAGTAACAGGAATGATACCTATGATGAGAAGAAGTTTTCCGGAATATTTAAAGAGTGGGAATTTTGGGGGTTACTGGCTTTGCTTACACCGCTGATTTCCTTTTTTATGATGGTATTGAAATGGCCCGAATGGAGTCCGCTGGTTCAATAAGTATAAAAAATGAAAGCAGGAAATAAAAACATTCATCAACTAATAAAACAAAAAACATGAAACAATTACTCATTGCAATTTTCTTCGTTACCTTTTTTACCAATGCGTTTGCACAAAGTGAACGTTATGCAGGCGCTATGCAAAAAAATATTGAAGCATTTGCCAATGCAAAAGCTCCTGCAGATTTTCACGACCTGAGCAATGCATTTGAACGGATTGCAGATGCAGAAAAAACCCAATGGCTTCCTTATTACTATGCAGCCATGGCAGAAGTGCTCAACGGATTTATGATACCCGATAAAACAGGCGCTGATGTGATTGCAGACCGTGCTGAATTGCTGATTAATAAAGCAGATGCACTGGAAACAAAGAACTCAGAAATATCCTGCATTAAATCCATGATTGCATCATTACGCATGATGGTGAATCCAATGCAGCGATGGCAGCAGTACGGAACTTTATCAACTCAATTGATTGAAGAAGCAAAACAACAGGATCCAACCAATCCCCGTCCGTATGCATTGCTTGCACAAAATTTATTTTATACGCCTCCACAATTTGGTGGTGGATGTGCAACTGCAAAACCGGTAGCAGAAGACGGATTGATATTGTTCAGTACTTTTCAACCAAAATCACCTTTGCATCCAAACTGGGGCAAAATACAGTTTGATACAGTATTGGGACAGTGTAAATAATGTGCAGTAGCTCCGGAGAGATTGCTTTGGGGCTTGTTTAATTTTAATGTTTTAACAAAGGGACAATGATTAAACGTATTTTCAATGATATATGCATCAATGATCTTCTGTTCATACTATTGTTCACGGTTTAAAAATCAAAACTGATATGGAAGAAAAACAATTATCAGAAAAAGAAAGCCTGCTCATCATTCAACAAATGATCAGCCGTGCAAAAAATGAATTTGTTGATACAGGAGTTGGCCCCATTTTATGGGGTGCTGTAATTACGGTTTGCAGTTTGGTTCAATTTCTGCAAATTCATTTTGAATTTGAACTGCCATTTGATATTTGGCTGCTGGCATTGCTTGCAATAGTGCCTCAAATCTATATTTCAATTAAAGAAGGCCGCACACGTAAAGTAAAGGGTTGGGACCAGGATATAATGGGTTATGTATGGCTTTGTTTTGGCGTTGGAATTTTTGTGGTGAACTTCATCAACAATGCAGCTGCTCACCAGATCAATCCAATGTTGAGCGAGTACCGGCAGTTAACAGGCAAAACTGATGTGCTTAATTTCTGGACGTTTGGCACCTGTTATTTATTGTTTCTATATGGTTATCCAACCATTGTTACCGGTGCAACACGAAATTTTAAGTTGATGATCTTTGGTGGTGTATTTTGCTGGGTAAGCGCAATCATCAGTGTATTTACAGTAACAAAAATTGATTTCTTACTTATGGCTTTGTCTGCAACGCTTGCATGGCTTGTTCCGGGAATTATATTAAGGCGCAAATATTTATTGCAGAAAAAGCATGTTTAAAGAATTAGACCCCATATTACATTCACAGCTCCGGTTAGCTGTTATGAGTTTACTCATTGGAGTAAAGGAAGCTGAGTTTACATATATCAGGGAAAAGACCGGCTCTACTGCCGGTAATCTCAGTGTGCAGATCACCAAACTCAAAGAAGCCGGTTATGTAAGTGTGAGCAAACAATTTAAAGATAACTATCCGCAAACCATTTGTAAAATTTCACCCAAAGGAATTACAGCTTTTGAAACGTATGTGAAAGCCTTGCAAACTTATCTTCCCAAATAATTATTTCGTTTATCCAAGCCTTACCTTTACCTGCCTGTTGTAAGCGCAGCAAAGGTTATGGAATCAATTATAAAAGTTACCCATCTTACCAAAATATTTAAAGAAGTTACTGCTGTAAATGATTTGTCGTTTACTGTAATGAAAGGAGATGTGTATGGATTCCTGGGACAAAACGGCGCCGGAAAATCTACCACCATCCGCATGCTGCTCACACTTGTTGAACCAACAGGCGGTGAAATTGAAATCTTTGGATATAATCTCAGAAAACACCGCAAAGAAATTTTAAGTAATGCAGGTGCTGTTATTGAACGGCCCGATTTGTACAAATATCTCACTGCTTATGAAACACTTCAGCTTTTTGCAAAAATGAGCGGAGTGAAAATTCCACAACTGAAATTAATGGAGCAATTGGAACTGGTTGGTCTTGCCAACCGGGCTCACAGTAAAGTGCGAACATACTCACAAGGCATGAAACAAAGACTTGGACTTGCAGTTGCAATGGTGCATAATCCGCAATTGCTCTTGCTGGATGAGCCAACCAATGGATTGGATCCGCAGGGAATTGCTGATACCCGTAATTTAATTCTGATGCTGAGCCAGAAGATGAATAAAACAATCCTGGTGTCATCACACTTATTAAGTGAGGTGGAGCAAATTGCCAACCGTATGCTTATCATTGATAAAGGACAAAAATTAGTGGAGGGAACAGTGAACGAACTGTTTAATCCTGATGATACAGTTGTATATGTTGAAACAACAAACAATAAAGCTTGTGCAAACATTCTACAATCTGGCATATATGCAACAAATGTAACAGGATTTGATGCGGCCGGTATTGAATTGAAATTGAAAAAAGAATTTGTGCCTTCATTAACCAGGTTATTGGTTGAAAACAATGTTGAAGTGCTTAGTGTTACACCCCGTCATTCATTGGAAGATTATTTTTTAAAGATCACAACTGCCAATCAACATGTGGAGCCTTTTAAAAATTGAATTGTTTAAAGTCTTTAAACGCCCACGCACCTACATTGCATTTGTAGCAGTGCTGGCTATTGTAACATTAATACAGTTGGCTATTTATGTAGATGGGCAGAAGTATATGGATTTTGTGATGAAAGATGTGAAAGATAATTTTGAAGTGATCGGCAATCCGCTCAATGGCTATTTTGTTTGCTTCGTTATTTTACAAACATTGTTGATTCATGTTCCGTTGCTGGTAGCATTGGTGAGTGCTGATATGATAGCAGGTGAGGCAAACATGGGAACACTCCGTTTATTGATTTCAAAACCAATCAGCCGTACAAAATTATTATTGAGCAAGTTTTTAGCATCTTCTGTTTATGCAGTTATCCTTCTGGTATGGATTGCCATACTGGGATTGTTTGTATCCATGCTGGTATTTGGAACGGATGGATTGATGAATGTAAAAAGTTATGAGATCATTATCCTCAACGGCAATGATATCTTCTGGCGCTATATTCTTGCGTTTGCTTTTGCAGCTATTGCACTGATAACCGTTGCGGCGCTTGGTTTTTTCTTTTCCATTTTTGCTGAAAATTCACTGGGGCCTATTGTGGCAACCATGAGTGTAATCATTGTGTTCACTATTCTTACAACACTTGACATTCCAATGTTTCAGAGTGTGAAGCATTTATTCTTTACCTCACACATGATTGGCTGGAAAGGTTTTTTTGAAATGAAATTAGATGCTGATGGGGTTTCCATTCCCGGAACCATTCGTAATTTGCCGGCTGTGTTGCGAAGTGCAGGTGTTTTATTATTACACACGGTTTTGTTTGTAGGGGGAGCTGTTTTTATTTTTAACCGGAAAGATGTGTTGAGTTAAGCCCCACCTAACCTCTCCGCCAGCTGGCGGAAGGGATAAATTCAGATTATTATGAAACGAATATCTTTTAAAACTTTTCTTACTTCTTGCCTCTTACTTCTTGCTTCATACTCTTCTGCACAAACCGCAGCTGATCTTGTAAAAAAAGTAAAGGCCAAGATGGA
>CAMTVU010000109.1:0-11719 GCA_947085245.1 uncultured Chitinophagaceae bacterium
AGCGTCCCGCAAGTATGCGGGAAGGTCGTTGCTAAAAGTTCATAAGTTAAAATAGAAATGGGGGGTTAGCTCAGTTGGCTAGAGCGTCCCGCAAGTATGCGGGAAGGTCGTTGCTAAAAGTTCATAAGTTAAAATAGAAATGGGGGGTTAGCTCAGTTGGCTAGAGCGCTTGCATGGCATGCAAGAGGTCGTCGGTTCGACCCCGATACTCTCCACAAAAATAAGGAAAGGTTGTCCCGCTTCTAAGCGGGATACTCTCCACAAGCTTTAAAAGTTTGCATTAATGCAGACTTTTTTTTCAATTCTACTCCTTCCCGTTTTGCTCTTATCTTGCATTAACGATTTGCTGAAATTTAAACCAATGCTATATGGATGTACAGTTCAATAAGAATGAAGATGTAATGAAACTGTTTTTCACAGAAGTGAAAAAGAGATTGCATAAGATCTATGAAGGCGGCGGAAAAAAATCAATCGAAAAACAAAAAGAAAGAAATAACCTTACTGCAAGAGAGCGGATTGAATACCTGCGTGATGCTGATAAACCTTTTGTTGAGATCGGCGCTTTTGCAGGCTACGGTATGTATGCTGAACAGGGCGGATGCCCTGCTGCAGGAACAGTTGCAGGAGTGGGTTATGTTAGCGGCAGGCAATGTGTAATTGTTGCCAATGATCAAACGGTGAAGGCAGGTGCATGGTTTCCCATCACGGCAAAAAAGAATTTGCGGATGCAGGAAATTGCCATGGAAAATCAATTGCCTGTTATTTATTTGGTTGACAGTGCCGGTGTATTTCTTCCCATGCAGGATGAAATTTTCCCCGATAAAGAACATTTTGGACGCATCTTCCGCAACAATGCAAAGATGAGTGCCATGGGTATTTCGCAAATTGCCGCTGTAATGGGCGCCTGTGTGGCCGGTGGCGCTTACCTGCCCATCATGAGCGATGAAACGCTGATGGTGGAAGGAAACGGTTCTATCTTTTTAGCGGGGCCATACTTAGTGAAAGCCGCTATTGGAGAAGAAGTTGATGCAGAAACTTTAGGCGGAGCTGTTACTCATACTGAAATTTCAGGTATTGCTGATTATAAATTCAAAACCGAACAGGAATGTTTGGACGAAGTAAAAAAGCTGATGAGTAAGCTCGGTGAAAAAAGAAAAGCAGGTTTTAACAGGATTGCTGCAATAGCACCAAAGAAAAACCCGGCAGATTTGTATGGATTATTTCCTGCTGATGGAAAACCTTATGATATGCTGGAGATCATTGAACGCATTGTTGATGACAGCGATTTTGATCAGTTTAAACAGGATTATGGAAAAACTATTCTTTGCGGTTATGCAAGAATTGATGGATGGGCTGTTGGTATTGTTGCCAATCAGCGTACCATCATCCGTACTAAGAAAGGCGAGATGCAGTTGGGCGGTGTGATCTATAACGATAGTGCCGATAAAGCAGCACGGTTTATTCTCAACTGCAATCAAAAGAAAATACCGTTGGTTTTTTTGCAGGATGTAACGGGCTTTATGGTGGGCAGCAGAAGTGAACACAGCGGAATTATAAAAGACGGTGCAAAGATGGTGAATGCTGTTGCCAACAGCGTTGTGCCCAAGTTCACTATTGTAATTGGTAATTCGTATGGTGCCGGTAACTATGCCATGTGCGGCAAAGCGTATGATCCTCGTTTTATTTATGCATGGCCTACTGCAAAGATTGCTGTAATGGGTGGAGAACAGGCAGCAAAAACTTTATTGCAGATACAGGTGGCAGCAATGAAAGCAAAGGGAAAAGAAGTAAGTGCTGATGATGAAAATAAATTGCTGGACGAAATCAAAGGAAAGTACGAAACGCAAACAACTCCTTACTATGCTGCTGCACGTTTATGGGTGGATGCAATCATTGATCCACTGGAAACAAGAACTATGATCAGCGAAGGAATTGCTGCTGCCAATCACAATGCCAGTTGTGATGAAATGAAATTGGGAGTGTTCCAGGTGTAGAAAAAAATAAAAAAGTTTAGTTAGTGGATTTTTAAATAGATTGGTTAAATACAAAGTAGAGTGTTTGAAATGTTTGGGCTGTGTGTGGTTTCCCCTCTTGAGAGGGGTGCAGGGGTGTGTTTCTAGAATAGAAATTCAGAACGATGAAGTGTACGACAACGCAGCCACTTCGTTGCGTTGCAAGTGCAACAGACGATGCTGTGAAATAAATAAGCCGGTGCAAAAAAGTATCTGTTATTCGTATCCCGACTTCGCTCAGGATTTAATGAGCTGTTTTCAATTCTCTTGTTTTCAACAACACATAACCGCCAAAGAATACGGCGCAAAATACAACCGTTGCATACAGGCTGCCAGCATAAAAAGGAATGCCATCAATATAAGTGAGCAGTAATCCATCAACTGTTTTTGGATGATGATAGCCACCACCACTAAACCATACCAGGAAGTTGCTGATGAGGAAATAAACGGTTGGTCCGGCAAAAGCGCCCAAACCAATCTGCCATGTTTTATTCTTGTTGATGAAAAATCCAATTACTGTTAAACCTGCAAACAGAAAATAGTTTGTCAGTTGCCCGCTGTAAAATCCACCATAATCCGCTAAGCCTGCATTGTACAACACTTCAAACAAAGCATCGCTGAGAAACATACTGATAATAGGAATTGCAAACGCAAACTTCCTGTCTTTGATCACTGAGCCTGCAAACAATGCCATTGCAATTTGCGGCGCAAAACCCAGCGGACGGTTAGGCAGAATGCGGTATAACGCTGCAACTGCAATCAATGTCAAAAATGTAAAAACGATATTCTTATTAAACTTCATAAGTCTTGTGTTGAGCAACAAAAATAGTTAAAAACAACTCCCCAAACAGCAATTTGTGTAAGTAGGTTTTTTCCTCATGCTGTGGATAAACAGGATTGAATTATTTTAGCTCAATGGCAAAACATCTGGAAACGGGTAAACAGGGCGAAGAAATGGCGGCAGCATGGCTGCAACAGCAGGGCTTTTCCATTTTATTCCGCAACTGGAAACATTCTTATTTTGAACTGGATGTGGTAGCGGAGAAAGAAAACATCCTTCATTTTATTGAAGTGAAAACAAGAACAACGGATACGTATGGCCACCCGGAAGAAGGAGTAACCGCAAAAAAATTAGAACGATTAATGAATGCAGGGGAAGAATTTCTGTATCAGCACCCTGAATGGAAACGCATTCAATACGATATTCTCAGTATCCGTTTGTTTACACACAAAGAGCCGGAATATTTTTTCATTGAAGATGTGAGTTAGAAGGTCTTGTCTGCTCACCCGCAAGGTGACTGACCAAGCTTTTCCAGTACTGTATTTTATAAAATGATGTACAGTCACCCGTTGGGTGAACAGACATCATTAATACTTCGGGTTTACACCCGTATAACTGAACGGCGTAATGGCTTTTAATTCTTTTTTCACCGCAGCGCTTACTTTTAACCCGTTAATAAATTGCTGCATGGTTTGTTTGGTGATGGCAGCATTGCCTCTCGTCAACTCTTTCAATGCTTCGTAAGGATTGGGATAATGTTCTCTTCTTAAAATAGTTTGAATAGCTTCTGCTACAACAGCCCAGTTATTTTCAAGATCCTGTTTTATTTTGTCTTCGTTCAGCAATAATTTGCTCAAACCTTTTTCAATTGATTTTACAGAAAGAATGGAATGTGCAAAGGGAACGCCGAGGTTGCGTAATACAGTTGAGTCAGTTAAATCCCGTTGCAATCTTGAAACAGGAAGCTTGGCCGAAAGATGCTCCCACAGTGCATTGGCTATACCAAGATTACCTTCGGCATTTTCAAAATCAATCGGGTTTACTTTGTGCGGCATGACACTGCTGCCCACTTCGCCTTTCTTTATTTTTTGTTTGAAATAATCCATTGACACATAAGTCCACACATCACGGCACAGATCAATTAAAATTGTGTTGATACGTTTGATGCTGTCCATCTGTGCAGCAAGATGATCGTAATGTTCAATCTGCGTGGTGAACTGCTGGCGTTGCAACCCTAATTTCTTTTCAACAAATTCGTTGCCGAATTTCACCCAATCTTTTTTTGGATAAGCAGCATAATGTGCATTGAAATTTCCTGTTGCACCGCCAAACTTTGCTGAAGTTGGCAATACAGATAATTGCTGCAACTGGTTTTCCAAACGTTCAACAAACACCATGATTTCCTTGCCCAGTTTAGTGGGAGAAGCCGGTTGCCCGTGAGTGCGTGCCAGCAGCGGAATGTCTTTCCAGTCTTTGGCTAATGATTTTAATTTAATCACAAGATTTGAAAAGGCAGGCAGCAGTTCATTTTCCAATGCATCTTTCCATAAAAGCGGAATGGCAGTATTGTTGATGTCCTGTGAAGTAAGACCAAAATGAATCCATTCTTTCAAATGCGAAAGTTGCAGGGCTTCCAATTCTCTTTTCAGAAAATATTCAACTGCTTTTACATCATGATTGGTAATGCTTTCGAGGTTTTTAATTTCAACTGCTTTTTCAACTGAGAAAGTGGAAACAACTTCTTTCAACGCTTTCTGTTGTTGAAGTGACAGTTTAAAAAATTTCTTCTCTGCCAGGAATAAAAAATAATCCATTTCCACCTGCACACGGTAATGGATGAGTGCAAACTCTGAAAAATAAAGATCCAACTGATGCAACTGGTTGCGGTAACGGCCGTCAACTGGAGAAATGGCGGTGAGGTTTTGAAGTTCCATGAAAGAGTTTATAGTTTGTAGTTTATAGTTTGTGGTTGTATGCTTCAGTCAATCAATTTACACCTGTACAGGTGATGATGCTATAAGTACTTTCTGTACAGGCTCCACCAAAAAATCCTTTTCTTTGCAGCGCAAAAGTAAATGAATTGAAGAAGATAAAAATTGGCGCCGTAAGTTATTTAAACACAAAGCCCATGCTCTATGGCATGCAAACGGAAACTTTCCGTGAGGCCCATGAGCTGTTGCTTGATTTTCCCAGTCATATAGCAGATATGCTGAAAAGCGGTGCTGTGGATGTGGGTTTGGTGCCCGTGGCTTTGCTGCATGAACTGCCGCAGTATTATATTGTAAGTGATTATTGCATTTCCTCCAATTATGAAGTGGCTTCTGTTTGCCTGTTCAGCGAAGTGCCGGTGGAGCAACTTACTACCGTTTATCTGGATTACCAGAGCCGAACCTCTGTTGCCTTAGCGAAAATATTGATGAAAGAATTTTGGGGAGTAAACCCTGAGTTGGTTGATGCAAAAGATGAAAGCTACCGAACCAAAATAAATGGAACAACCGGTGCAGTGGTCATTGGCGACAGGGCTTTGGAACAGCGTAGGCTTTCAACTTATATTTATGACCTGGCCAATGAATGGCGTGTTATGACGGGGTTGCCGTTTGTATTTGCTGTATGGGTGAGCCTGAAGCCAATGAGTGAAGAATGGGTGCAAACATTTAATGCAGCCAATGCCGTTGGAATGGGGATGCTGGATGAAATTGCCGAGCAACAAAAGTTTTCTTCTTTTGATCTGAAAAAATATTATCACAACCACATCAGCTATTTACTTGATGATGAAAAGCGAAAGGGGATGGAAAGGTTTTTGGAGTTTATGAATGTGTGATCAGCGGAGTAGCCCATCTTTTAATTTTTGTTTTTATAAACATCCTTGCTACAGAAGATGGTATTGATATAAGTATCTGCGTAAATGAAATAGCCTTTGCTTTCAAAGAAGTGAATCAGTTCGTATTTTTTGAACTCTTTATTTCCTTCAGCAAATCCCAATGTTTCAATACAGAAAACTTCTGGTTTGTATTTTTCGAAATTGATGCTCTCTGCAATTTGCAGGTCAAGCCCTTCAACGTCAATTGAAACGAGATTGGGATGCTTTGGAAAATATTTTTCCATCAGGTAGTTGATATTGATCAAAGGTGTTTTTACAATCTTTTCCACTTTGTATTTCCCGATTTCTTCATTGCCTGTTTGCTCCCAGAAATCAGCATCTGCTTTTGAAAAAGTACTTAAGCCATGAGCTTTCTCCGGAAACAAATAGAAATCAGCTTCTGTACTTTCATCAAATGCCACTCCTGCATTAATGCAAATATCCCTTTTCCTTTTGCCCGCTAACTTTTTATACAGAACAGGGTTTGGTTCCATTAAAACACCCCGGCTGCCCCTGGTATAAAGTCGGTAAGTATTACTCAGCGCAACAGGTTCATTGGCGCCAATATCAAGGTAGGAAGGATTGGCAATGCCTAAACGGGTAAACAAATCACTAATAATTATATCTTCGCCACTTTGTGAATAGCTTGTTCTGACATGTTTAAAAAATGTATTGACAAGTATTTTTTTCAAACTATTTTTCAACGGGAAGGCCATAAAAATTGATATTAGCTAACAATAGGGGCGAAGATACAGTAAGCTTAAGTTCTTCTGTTTTAAAGTCAGTAAATTTTATTTTACTTAGCATACATATAGAATTGAAATATGAAAGAATTAATCAGAAATTTTTTGCAAAGGTTTGGATACGACATTATAAAAACGGGAATTCCATATATACCAAAAACCAGGAAGGAAAGCTCAGTTATAGTAGGTAAGTTTCCAATATTGATGCCGGGTAATAATCCGCAGTTCATTAATTATCAGCTTTATCCTGACCTGAATATTCAACTGGGGCGGTTAGCTGCTGCAATATTTAATAAGTATCCCGGCATGACAGTTATAGATGTTGGTGCTAACGTTGGTGATACAATTGCAGTTCTGAAATCAGCGGTAGATGTGCCGGTGATAGGTATAGAAGGAGATGATACTTCCTATCAGTTTCTTGAAAAAAACACAGCGCAGTTTTCAAATGTTTCTATTGTGAAAACTTTTCTGAGTGAAAAATCACAGGAAACAAAAGTAAGCATGGAGAAAAGCGGATGGAATACAACCATCATTCCCGATGCCGCAGGTAAACAAAAGATTTCGTTTAAAACACTTGATGAAGTAATCATTTCAGGCGGTTTTGAAAAAGCAGAGATCAAATTATTAAAAGTGGATGTGGAAGGATTTGATACAATTGTTTTACGTGGTGCTACGGGAATCATTCAACAGAATAAACCGGTTTTGTTTTTTGAATATAACCGTGCAAATATGCTGGCCATCAATGAAGATGGACTTTCCACCGTTCTTTCATTACGCCAATATGGTTACAGGAAGATTGCTTTTTTTGATCATAAAGGAACATTGCTTTTAGCAACCAATCTGCAAAATGAAGAAGTGATTACCTATTTGCATGATTATGCTTCTTCGAAAAATAACCTGCTTGGTTATTATGACATCTGCATCTTCCATGAAGAGGATACTGCTGTTGCTGAGGAATTTCTGCAGAAAGAGAAAACGTATTTGTAAAACCAAAGAAGTACTTACAAAACGAGATTTAATTTTTAGGATCAGGTAGAATATGCTCAAACGTAATGCTGCGCTTACTTTCGCACTTACGTCATTGCGAGGCGCCGGGTCTTATTAAAACCTTCAACATGATGAAAGCGCCGAAGCAATCTTATCAATAAGCATAAATGATTGTAAAATAAGATTGCTTCGCCACGCTATTTTGTTGAATGTAAAAGTTAATGCTGTGGCTCGCAATGACGGTTAATTGGATATTTGCGCTTATTCTACCTAATCCTATTAATTTTAATTGTTCAACTGCCTCACAATTTTTTCAAACTGCGGCTGATAACAAAAGTCATACCCATCTTTTCCTTCCGGAATAACATTGGGGCATTCAAAACAAACTTCCAGTACCCGTTTTACTTTCAGCGCTTCAGCCACTGCAAACGGGAAGGACTGGTTGCCAATAAAAAATTTGCATCCGGCAATGATCTGCGCCAGTTCAAGAAAGTTGGAAACGGCTTTGTATTTTAATGCAGGTATTGCCTTTTTCAAATCTTCATATTCTTCTTTCAAGCCAACAAAAGTAATATTCGAATATGCCTTCAAAAAATCATAACTGATGCCGGGCGCCCGGTAACGGAAACTCCTGGCTATTACAATTTCATCTCTAAAGGAAGCATCAGGTGTTACTGTTAACCATGGTTTTCCCAAATCGGCTGTGATGCCGTACATGTGAAAATACCAGCGGCAGATATGATTGGTATTATAGTCGAATGGAAACTTGCGGAATTCATCCAGGTCGTAATCAATTTTCTGATCGGTTAATACATCGCATGCAGCAAAGCCGGGTTGTGCAAGTAACAATGGTGCCAGCATTTCTACACTTTTCTCAGTTAAGATCTTGCCCTTGTTGGCATGCTTCATGCTTTTTTTGTACAGGGATTTCTGATTGATCTGCAGGTGTAGATGAATCTTCTTTTCTCCTGCCAGTACCTGCATGGCCGGTATGGCATAAATAATATCACCCACCAAACCAAAATGTTTAAAATGAACGGCATCAGATTCCGTTTCAGGATAGAGATTTGGCTGACTTAGTTTAGAAAGGGCTTTTGTAAATAGTTTTCTCTTTGCCTCTTGCTTGAATACTGCAATATAAAGCCGCTGAAAAATATTCATACATTGGTTTTCTGTTCGGTTCAAAAGTAGCCAATTTACTGCATTGTAAATGGTTTCACACACAAGCTGCTGTATATATCTATTACAGGAAATGTATTACCTTGCCCCCGTCTTATACCGAAGTGAAATGTAAAATAGTCCAATGGCTTTTCTGTCGGCATAATACCATCTAAGATTTTCTCATAGCGCCTTGCGCTATTTCGTAAATCAAGATGGTATTATTTAACAATGAGACTCTTGAAACATTCAATAAAAAAATGACTGCCTTTTATGCTCAGGAAAATGAATTTATTGTTTTACTACCTGTTTAAGTATCCTGTTTATAAATTCCTGTTTGGCAAAATTGGTTCTTCAACACGCCTGATCAATCCAAAGATTGATGGACATTCCCGCATCTTTATCGGTTCAAAAGTTTATATCAACGATAAAGCATGGTTGGCTTGTGAGCCACTTACCGGCAATAGGAATTGCAGTCTTACCATTGGCGATGGCACGTACATTGGCAGGTTCTGTCATATTTATTCCACATCAAAAATTGAAATTGGTAAAAAAGTATTGATTGCCGATAAAGTGTATTTAAGTGATAACCTGCACGGGTATCAGAATATTGAATTGCCGGTAATTGATCAGCCCATTCAGCAAACGAATGCTGTGATCATTGGTGAGGGTGCATGGTTGGGCGAAAATGTTTGTGTAATTGGTGCAGGTGTTGGAAAGAACAGTGTCATTGGTGCTAATTCAGTTGTAACAAAAGATATCCCTGATTATTGTATTGCAGTTGGTTCGCCGGCTGTTATTATCAAGCGATATAACTTCGACACAAAGCAATGGTGCAGGACAGATAAAGAAGGACAATTTATTTGATTAGAATAAAAATGAGCAAGAACAAAATTTTAATTACCGGCGGGGCGGGTTTTATTGGTTCAAACCTGGCTTTACTTCTTATTGAGCAGGGATATGAAGTAACGGTGCTGGATAATTTATCTGAACAAATACATGGAGCTGATCCTGAAAAAACTTCACCCTTGTATGCTTCCATCAAAGAAAAAGTTTGTTTTATAAAAGGGACGGTTACATCAGTTGAAGACTGGAAAAAAGCGATTGGTGAAAATGAAACCATTGTTCATCTTGCAGCTGAAACGGGTACAGGCCAGTCTATGTACCAGATCAGTAAGTATGTAGATGTAAATATTGGCGGCACAGCAATTATGCTTGACATACTTGCCAACAATACAACAAGTGTGAAGAAAGTAGTGATTGCATCTTCAAGAGCTATCTATGGTGAAGGGAAATATATTTCAAAAGAGCTGGGTGTTGTTTATCCTGAACACAGGACTTCAAAAAATATGGATGCTGAAAATTTTGAAGTTACTTATCCCGGAACAACAGAACCCCTGCAATTAGTTGCAACCGACGAAGAATCGAAAATACATCCCTCATCTGTTTACGGCATCACAAAATACAACCAGGAGCAAATGGTGATGACGGTTTGCCCTTCGCTGGGAATAGCGCCTGTGGCTTTCCGTTATCAGAATGTGTACGGTCCCGGTCAATCTTTAAGCAATCCCTATACAGGAATTCTTTCCATTTTTTCTACGTTGATTAAGAATAACAAAGCCATCAATATTTTTGAAGATGGAAAAGAGAGCCGGGATTTTGTTTATATTGATGATGTGGTTAGAGCAACATTTTACGGCATTGAAAAAGAGGAAGCTAACGGGCAGGTCTTCAATGTTGGAACAGGAGTGGCAACAACTGTTTCAGAAGTGGCTGCATTACTTGTTGCATATTATAAAGGAAATGTACCTGTACAAATTACAGGTAATTACAGGTTAGGTGATATCCGTCATAATTTTGCTGCTATTCAAAAAATTAAAAAGCTGCTTTCTTTTAAACCCGAAGTTGATTTTAAAACAGGGTTGAAAAAATTTACTGAATGGGTTAACAGTCAGCAAATTCAGAACAGTAAGTATGAAGACTCCATCAATGAAATGAAAGCAAAAGGCTTATTGAAATAAATGTTATGGCAAAAATTGGATTGGTAACGGTCTTATATAAGAGTGATGATGTATTGGTTGATTTTTTTAAAAGCATTGCCCGGCAAACGCACAGGGATTATATTCTTTATTTAGTTGATAATTCTGTAAACGAAACTTCAAACAGAATCATTGAAAGATGCCTGGCTGAAAATTATATAACTGAATACAGGCATATAAAGAACACAGACAATGTTGGTGTGGCCGAAGGAAATAACATTGGCATCAGGCAGGCATTGGCCCACGGCTGTTCTCATATTTTATTACTGAATAACGATATTGAACTGGAACAGGATTTTGCTTTCAGCAATTTGCTGTCTCTTTCAATAAACAAAGGAGAAAGCATCATTGTGCCTAAAATATTTTATTACTCCGGCAGGAAAATATGGATGGCAGGTGGCTGTATGAATAAATGGCGGGCCCTGGGAATTCATTATGGCTTTAATAAAGAAGATGCACCAAAATATAATGTTGCAAAACACATTACTTATGCTCCCACTTGTTTTATGCTCATAGAAAGCAGTGTATTTGAAAAGATAGGATTGATGGATGAAAAATATTTTGCCTACTACGATGATACTGATTTTGTGTACCGGGCAATTAAAGAAGGGTATAAGCTTTATTACGAACCTTCTGTAACAGTTTTGCATAAAGTGTCATCGTCAACTGGAAGTGATTCTACTTTCTATGTTTATTACTCAAACAGGAACAAGCTTTATTTCATCCGTAAGAATTTCAGAGGAGTTGTAAAATATTTTGCAATTCTATATACTCTTTTTACAAGAATATTTTACTACATACGATTCAATAAGGAACAAAGGAAAAAACTTGTGCAGGGTATTTCTGATGGCTTCCGGCATCCGGTAGCTGATAGTTAAAACGGCGTTAGATTATGATAAATCAGAAACAACTTTTTTTACAATACTCTCCCATGCATATTGTTGATAAAAGGTTTGTGGAATTTCAAACGATTGAGAAGCAATGCCGGTAACAGCATTCGTAAATGCTCCCCAGTCATTATCTTTTACCACTTTCAACTTATTGCCACAAACTTCTTTGTTTACACCGGCAGCGCCTGTTTCAGTTGCAACAACAGTTGTGTTCATTCCCAGTGCTTCAATCATTTTTGTTTTTACTCC
>CAMTVU010000110.1:0-18614 GCA_947085245.1 uncultured Chitinophagaceae bacterium
CAAATGATTTTTTTGCCGGAGAAACTGAAGCAATCATTGAAACGTTCCGGTGCCGATGAAGCAACCGGTAAACAAATTGTGGATGATATAATGATGGATGCCTATGACGGCATATCCACACAGGAAATTTATAAAAGGGCATTTCGTTTGTTAAGACAAAATTCAAGGCAGCAGGCCGCAAGGTATAAATTGAAACATGCCATTATGGAACTGGGGCCTACCGGTTATCCATTTGAAATATTTATCGGTAAAATATTTGAACAACTGCAATACAAAGTAAAAACCGGTCAAATAATCAAAGGCGAATGTGTAAAACATGAAGTGGATGTAATTGCAACAAAGGGCAACAGGTTGGTGTTTGCTGAATGTAAGTTTCATAACAGGCCGGGTATAAAATGCGATGTAAAAATTCCCTTGTATGTCCACTCCCGGTTCAGGGATATAGAAACCCATTATCAAAAGCAGCCTGAAACAAATGGGAAAATTCATGAAGGATGGGTAGTAACCAATACCCATTTTACCGAAGATGCCATACAATACGGTGGCTGTGCCGGTTTGCAACTGTTGGGATGGGATTATCCGCAGGGCAATGGATTAAAGGATATGATAGACAGGATGGGCCTTCATCCCATAACCTGTTTAACCACATTAAGAAATACTGAAAAACAAATGCTGCTGGATAAAAATATTGTTTTAAGCAATCAACTGTTGAAGGAACCTCATCTGCTGAAAACCTTAAGAATAGATGACAGCCGGATGAAGCAGGTACTGACGGAAATTGAAGGGCTGTGTTATACTGCTGCGCATTAAGCCACGTAGTACACAGTAACAGATAAAGCTAAAAATCATGAATGAAAAAAAGTCAATCCGGGAATCTTATCTTAAACTACTGCAAATAGTATTCTTTACAGTTGCCGTTATGTATTTTGGTAAAGCATTATTTATACCTCTTTCTTTTGCACTTTTAATTGCATTAATCCTTTACCCGTTCTGCTGTTGGCTTGAAAAACATAAATGGCCACGCAGTATTGCAATCGTTCTTTCTTTGCTGATTGTAACCTTCATATTTGCCGGTATAATATGGCTGTTGCTGTGGCAGTTGAAGTATCTGAAAGATGATATTCCATTTCTTGCACAAAAAATACAACTCGCCCTGCAGCAACTTCAGCAATTCCTTAATGAAAAAATAGGTATTGCTTTTAGTTTAGAAACAAACTGGATGGAAAATGCAGCCCGCAATTCCGGCAGCAGCATCAGTTCATTTATGCAATCTACTTTTAAAAGCATGGGCAGCTTTTTATTTTCCCTGTTTATTATTCCGGTTTTTACAGCGCTGTTCCTTTACCACCGGGAGCAGTTTGTTCAGTTTTTAAAAGCGCTGATTCCTGAAGTCTATCATCAGCGTCTTCAAACAATTTTACATGAGTCATCCTATGCGTATCATAAATATATCATCGGCCTTATAAAAGTTTACCTGATTGTAGGAACGCTGAACAGTATTGGTTTGCTGCTGCTGGGAGTTGAACATGCAATATTGTTTGGCATGCTTACAGCATTTATGACGATGGTTCCTTACGTTGGAATTATCATCAGTTCGCTGCTTCCTATAACAGTGGCATGGGTTACCAAAGATTCATTCCTTTATCCATTAGGAGTAGTGGGCATATTTGCATTTGTTCAATATCTTGAAAACAGTGTTATATTTCCAAAGGTAGTGGGCAAACAATTGAATGTAAGCACATGGGCAACACTGGCAGCTCTTATTGCCGGCGGAATGATATGGGGTGTTTCGGGAATGGTGCTTTTTATGCCTTTTGTGGCAATACTGAAAATCATCAGCGGCCATATAGAAGAATGGCGGCCACTGAATATATTATTAAGCCGGGCAGAAAAGCTGAAAGTTACTGCAAGTAAAGAAACATGAATCTTGTCATAACATTTAAATAAATCAACATGAAAAATTCTCTCTTCATTGGTAAAATAGCCGGCATAAAAATATTTTTGCACTGGACATTTCCAATTATCATCTTCTGGATAATCTTTTCCAATTTACGAAGAGGGTTAAATGCAGAGCAGGTAACATGGTCTGTTGTATTTATTTTAGCCTTGTTTCTTTGTGTAACGCTGCATGAACTCGGTCATGCCCTGGCAGCAAGGCGTTATCATATAAAAACAAAAGACATTACCCTCTATCCTATTGGCGGAGTGGCACGGTTGGAAAAAATGCCCGAAAAACCGATGCAGGAATTAATAGTTGCCCTGGCTGGCCCCGCTGTTAATTTTGTAATTGTAATTATCCTCTTTCTTTTTTTACGGTTAACAAAACTACCCACCGATTTTTCTGTCATCACCAATATTACTGCCGATAATTTCTTACTGAGCCTGGCTGTTATCAATTTATGGCTGGCGGTATTTAATTTGATCCCTGCTTTTCCAATGGATGGCGGCAGGGTGCTGCGGGCATTACTGTCGCTGCGTTTAAACAGGATACTTGCTACACAGATAGCAGCAAGAATTGGACAGTCATTGGCCATTGCTTTTGTCTTCATAGGGTTTTTCTATAATCCCTTTCTCATTTTTATCGGCTTGTTTGTTTTTTTAGGCGCAATGGCAGAAGCTGAACAGGTACAAATAGAATCGGCATTGAAAAACCATACCGCAGAAGAAATTACCATGAAGGAAATACCGGTATTAAACAGGGAAGATACCATTGGCAAAGCTGTTGAGTTGTTGTTGAACGGGCAGGCAAAAAACTTTTTAATAATGGATGATGGTAAGATTTACGGCACATTGGGAAGAGATAGTATTATTAAAGCATTACAGGAACATTCAAAAGATGCTTTTGTTGAAGTGGCTGCCGACAGAAACCCCGGTTTTATTGATGCAGGTGAACCAATAGAAAATGTATTGCTGCTTATGCAGCAGAACAAGCACTCCATGCTGATAGTTACAAAGAACAATCAACTGTATGGTGTTACGGATATGGAAAATATACTGGAGTATATTATGGTGGTGAATGCAACAGCTGTTTCTAAAAAATAAACATGCAGTTATACCGGGATACGAAGAAAGCAGTAAATGATAAACGGGTAGCCTAATTATTATTCTTTATCAGTTTCAAGATATAATTTTTCGTAGTATTCCTGTGCCATCCGTTTACTGTCAAACTGAGGTGCAATATCTTTCATTCCGTTTTTGATAATAGATAACCAGCCTGAAGGATGGTTATAATACATGGGCAGTATTTCCTTTTCCAATAAGTCATATAAACTATTTGCATCCGCTTCGTCTTGCTGGTGTATTGGTAAGCCGGTATCAGCGGGTGGAATAACAAAACAATTTTTTTTGTGCAAAGCAAATTCAGGAATCCAGCCATCGGGAATAGAAACATTCACAGCTCCATTCATTGTCGCCGCCATACCACTGGTACCAGATGCCTCATGACCAAGCCTTGGTACATTCAACCATACATCAGCACCTTGCTTGAGCAGTTTAGACAGTTTCATTTCATAGCCAACAAGGATAGAACAGTTTGTGTAGGTTTTGCACAGGTTCATTATTTTATCAAACAAAGCAACTGCCGTATAATCCATGGGGTATGGTTTCCCTGCCCAGATGATTTGCACGGGCCTTTTGGTATCTGTAACCAACTGCTGAAAACGCTCCATATTATTGAACAACAATTCAGGTCGCTTATATCCGCCAAAACGTTTTGCAAAAACAATCGTCAATATATTTTCATCGTAAATCTCTCCATTCTGATCAGCAACTTCCTCAAACAAAAGCTGTTTGCATTGTTTCTTTCTTTTTATTAATGCTTCGTCATCGTTGTGAGATAAAGCCTTATACATTTCTGTATCTGCCCAATATGAAAAACTTTGGGCATTGGTAATAGAAATGAGCTTGCAAGTGCCGCCAAAACGGTTCCAGGTTTTACATAAAGTTTGATGATGCAATTTTGATACCCCGTTAGCCAGCGCTGCAAAGCAAAGTGCGGTAAGTGTATGATCAAGTGTATCATTTTCAATGTGAGTGATTTTTTTTACTTCATGTAAAGGAATGTCACAGAAAAACCCCAGCTTTTCTAATAATAAAATATTTGTTTTTTCATTACCGCCCGGCTCTGGTGTATGATTGGTAAACACCAACCGCTTCTTAACTTCTTCTGTACTTTTATATTTTTTATACAGGTGAAATGCAAGGGGCAGCGCATGTGATTCATTCAAATGATAAACATCAGGCAGCCAGTTTAATTTTTCCAGCAGTTTAGCGCCGCCATCTCCCAATAAAATGGCAGCAGCTATTTTTGATTCGGGATTTGAATCATATAATTTATGACAAATGGTTTTAGCTAAGTAATCGTTTTCAGGAATATCGGTACTGAGAAAAAATACAGGTGCGGTTTGAAATACTTCGGGCGGCAGATAATAAGCGGTCACAAATACTTCATGACCCGAAACTTTAATGGTAAATTTTATATCTGTCTTTTTAAGAAACCCATATACTTTTTCCTGGAACAGCACATCCATTGCCTGGTCTTGTTTTCGCACCTGGTCATAATACCCGTACTTCCATAAGATACCAATGCCCACCATGTTTTGTTTCAGTTCAAATGCACTCCGCATGTGAGAGCCGGCCAAAAAACCCAACCCGCCAGCATACGTTTTTAATGGCTGATGAATACCAAACTCCATGCAGAAATAAGCCACTCTTTTTTGATACTTGGCAGCAGGCTTATATGGATATGTGAAGGAAAAACTCATAATAAATATTTTTATCTCTGTTCTGTAAAATACTAAGATTAGCAGGGCATTTTTGTGACATCAGTCAGGCAGTAGTATGACAGTGTGCAGAGGTTTCCCGTTCAAAAATAATTTCTTATGAGGTGTGAATTAGTGTGGCAAATTCTGTTGGAAATAAAAAATCCCGCTGTTTAACGGGATTTAACTTTTTGTGAACCGGATTGGATTCGAACCAATGACCCTGGCGCCTTAAAGCGCCATGCTCTATCCAACTGAGCAGGCTTTAACTTTTTTTGTGATCCGGATTGGATTCGAACCAATGACCCTCAGCTTAGAAGGCTGATGCTCTATCCAACTGAGCTACCGGACCAAATAAAGAACGTTATATGTTATCAGGATTGGATTCGAACCAATGACCCTGGCGCCTTAAAGCGCCATGCTCTATCCAGCTGAGCTACCCGACCAGCTTTTTGATAAGAGTGTGCAAAGATAATTTTTAGTACCATTGCATCCAAACCATTTGTACATGGATGTTCAGATTGAAGAAAGCTGGAAACAGGAACTGAAAAAGGAGTTTAACAAAGCTTACTTTCAGCAGATTGTTGCCTTCCTTAAAACAGAAAGGATACAGGGTAAAACTATTTATCCTCCCGGCTCACTTATCTTCAATGCATTTAACCAAACAGCATTTGATAAAGTAAAAGTTGTGATCCTTGGGCAGGATCCATATCACGGGCAGGGGCAGGCGCATGGACTTTGTTTTTCGGTGCAGGATGGTGTTCAGCCTCCGCCTTCACTCATCAATATTTATAAAGAAATTGAAAGCGATATGGGTGTTGGTATGCCTGCCCGTTATGGCAACCTTACCAAATGGGCACAGCAGGGTGTTTTATTATTGAATGCATTCTTAACGGTAAGAGCAAATGAACCGGCAAGTCATTCAAAAATTGGCTGGGAAGAATTTACAAATACTGTAATCAAAAAAATATCAGAGGATAAAAAAGGAATTGTGTTTTTATTGTGGGGAAAGTTTGCACAGGAAAAACAAAGCCTGATTGATGAAACGAAACATCATGTATTGAAAGCAGCACACCCCTCTCCTTTCAGTGCCGACAAAGGATTTTTTGGCTGCAAACATTTTTCAAAAACAAATGAGTTACTGATAAAACAAGGGCTTGAACCCATTGATTGGAAATTACCATGAAGCTGATTAAAGAAATACTCGGACGATTTTTTGCTTTCTGGGCATTGCTGTGGTTTGTAATTACCATGCTCATTATTTTATTACCAACATGGGCCATGGGTTTATTGCCCGAACCGAAGCGTACCCGATGGTTTATTCAGCTTTCAAGAATCTGGATAGGTGTGTGGCTGCCCTTGGCAGGCATCCGTTTAATTGTAAAAGGAAAAGAAAACTTTAAGAAGGGAGAAAATTATGTGGTAGTGTGCAATCATAATTCTTTTATGGATGTGCCGGTAATGTCGCCGGGCATACCGGGTGGTAATAAAACCATTGCCAAAATTGAAATGGCAAAGATTCCCCTGTTTGGGCTTATTTACAGAAGAGGGAGTGTATTGGTAGATCGTAAAAGTGAAGAAAGCCGGTTGAAGAGTTATACGTATATGAAACGTGTTTTGGATATGGGCCTGCACATGTGCATTTACCCCGAAGGCACACGCAACAAAACCAATCTGCCGTTAAAAGAATTTAAAGACGGGGCTTTTCGCCTGGCCATTGAAACAAAGAAACCCATCGTTCCTGCTGTTTTATTCAACACAAAAAAAGTGTTGCCGCAGAAAAAAGCATTTTTCTTCTGGCCATCAAAAATTGAATTGCATTTTTTAGCACCCGTTGAAATAGCTCACTTGAACCCCACTGATACAAAGCAATTGAAGCAAAAAGTATTTGATATTATGTGGAGGTATATTGAAGAGAAGAAATAAGAATCCCACCAAGGCAATGTCATTAAGTTAAGCTCCGTTAGGAGCATCCTGTTTATAGGAAAAATGCAATCGAATTATCAGGCTCCACAGGAGCCGCCTGTTTTGTTAGGTGACTCCTGCGGAGTCTATATGAATTTGGTTTTATTTTCTATAAACAGGCTGCCACTCTGTGGCTTATCATCTTAACTTAATGACATTGCCCATCAAGGCTATTGTTGATCTGCTATTGTGGCAAATTATAAAAGAACCTTGTTCGGTTAATCCTCAGGTCTCTCAACATAGCCGATTTGGGATTGATGGAAATATTGAAAGAACGGTAAATACCAATTGGTGTTACATTGATGGATAGCTGCCAGCAATGCATATCCCGTGAAATGGATGTTGTGAGGTATTGCAGCTTTTTTGTTTGTATATCAAAGTTCCCGGTTGCCTGTACTTTCCATTTGTCTGTAAGGTTAAAATCACCATTGAAGTTGATGGATTGTGTGAGTATGGTTTCAAAACCTGAATAGTCTCTCTTCAACTGGCGGTTAAGCTGTAAAGAATAAGCAAGGTTTATATTCCAGGGAATATTAAAATCGCCAAACTCATCAGGGTTTTGTTGAATGGCTCCCATTTCACGGCTCTGATCATCATAATCATCCCTTTTGCCTTTTTGATATTTTTCTTTTTCTTTTTGCTTCTTCTCATCTTTCGGTTTGCTCTTGAATTGTGTGTTCACTGAAATAAAACCACTGGTAAAGCGCCCCAATGAAAATTTCTGTCCACCACCCTGCCATGTATAAATATTTTTTCTGAATCCTGTTTTAGAATCTAACTGGTAGGGTGTAATATTTGCACCTGCAGTTAAACTTATTTTTTCAAACAGGTTACTGCGGAGGTACAGGTTGAAGTCACTCAATGCAAATGAATCGGCTAATAAATTATACCCGGTGTTGATGCCAAAACCATCAATCAGTCTTACTTTCTTGGTTCCTGCTTCACTTGTATCTTTTTTATTCTTCACTTTCAGCTCAAGGTTATTATCAATGGCAAAGCTTACAAATCCTGATCTGCCTTCGGGAATATTTAAAACCTGGGAGCCGTTGAATTTATCAAACCACATTTCTCTTCCGGTTGAATCTATCTGAGCCCTGTACCATTTGTTTTTATTCAAATCAGGTTTGTAGCTAAACCCAAGTGTTGGTCTTATAACATGCCTGATTGCCTGCACACCGTATTTTCGTTTAAACGGAATAGTTCCAAACAAAGCTGTGCTGAAATTTAAGCCGAAACTCATTTGCCGTTCTGCATAAAAACCTTTGCTGTCAATTGTTTCTACTGTTTTGGTTAAAGGGTTCCATCTTCTTATGAAAGTTTTTGAATGCCATGTTTCATCATAACTGATGGCAGGGCCTACCTGCAGTGGCCCCAATGGGGGCAATGATAATTGAATGGGAATACTATGCCTGGCACTCCAGTCAAAAGTATCAATCAATTGTTTAACACTGAAAGCGCTGTCGTAAAAAGCAAACTGGTTGCGGAAGCCGCCGTTATAGGATACGCCTAATTTTTCATACCATTTTGGAGTACCGGCAAATTCTTTTTTCTGAAAAGGATAAACTGTATTTACTGTAAACCCAACATCGGGCAGGTTTACATTAAACAACCTGTTCACTGTATTTTGAGAATGATTGGCGCTCATGGTTAAATTAAAAGGCTTGCCTGCCCATGAACGTTGATATGCAATAGATGAACTGAGGTTGTTATTAAAATTCTGCTGTGCATTATTGGGAAAAAACCGGTTGAACAAACTCGTTGCAATATTTACACTGGCGCTGAACGATTGCCCCGGCCTTGCTTTGCTATCCACACTATGGCTCCATTGAACAGAAAAGTTGCGGCTGGGTGGCCTGTAATCAGGATCACCTTTAAAGCCAAACTTATTGTTCATATAACTCAGGTTGAAAGCGCCGCTGTAACGGTAACGCCTACGGTAGCTGGGCGACAGAAAAATATTATAGGAGCCGTAAGAATAAATATTGGTTCGGATGCTTGCATCCCAATATTCCCCAAAGGTTTTGTAATAACCCAAACCCTCCAAACCAAAACCCAATTGTTCATTGGCAACAGGTTGAGGCGTTAAAATACCTGTACGCCTTCCCTGTTTCATAGGAAACAAACCAAATGGTAATCCAATTGGAATGGGAACACCTTCAAACTCGGGACGGATTAACCCTGTGACCGCCATTTTTTCACTGATGAATTTTACTTTGCTGGTACGGAATGCAAAGTGGGGTGTATCATAATTGCAGGATGTAAATCTTGCTTTCTCTGCAAAGAAAACCGAAGGGCTGATGCGTTTTACTTTGGTGCCGTAAATAAACATCTCTCCTTCCTGTGTATAAGTACCGATTGTTAAGCCACGCTGCGTTTTAAAATTATAACGGATGGTATCCGACACAAATGCACTCTCTCCCTGTTTGAAAGCCGGCACACCAATGGGTTTATTTGCAGAATCTCTTATGGAGTAGGCTGTGAGAATTTGTGTGGGCTGATCTAACTGTATGATAGCTGCAGTAAGGCTGATATCTTTAAACTTCACCGATGCCTTGTTGTAGATATAAATTTTCTGCCCAGGTATATCAAGCACCATAGAATCTTCTGCCTCAAAATCAACCGGCGCATCAATGGAATCTTTCGAAATTTTCAAATCGAATGTATCAATCTTCTGCATGGTTGAATCATTCTGTCTTAACGTATCAACCGTGCTTACTGAATCTTTTTTTAAAGGGATTGTATCATTTAACAAAATTTTTCCTGCTGCAGTATCGCTTACCTGCTTCACCGGAAGTTTTTTTGACAAGGGTGCTTTTTTTGAAGGCACAGGTACAGTATCATTCTGTAAAAATGTTAAAGCACTAAAAAAAGAAGAATGGCTGTGTAATGCAGCACGGCCCTGGATCGTTATGCTATAGAACAGCATTGCAGCAAAAGCAGCAATCAATACAGATTTATAATTAACTTTACAGCGTTTATACATATGCAGTAATGGCAAAAATAACCACAAATGCATTAACGAACTGTGAATGTTATTTTGAACTGCTAACTCAAAAGAAATTCTGACAATGAATAAAAACTGGTTATTTGGTATTGTATCCCTGTTCATGATAAGCCTTGCGGTTTTATCATTTACCCAAAAGTCATCTTCTGTAAAACAAACATCAAGGATCAGAACCATTGTGGTTGATGCCGGTCATGGTTTTAAAGGATCGCTTACAGCAAGGGATGGAGCGTTTGGTTCTGAAGTAGCCGAAGATGAAATTGCGTTTGATGTATCGCAGAAACTGGTAGCTGAATTAAAAAAACAATTACCCGATGTGAGGATTCTTGAAACAAGATCCACCCCCTATTTTATAACTTTAGCCCAGCGTGCCGAATTTGCAAATACCAATAAAGGGGATCTCTTTGTATCAATTCATTGCAACTTTGCACCAAAACTGAGAGAAGTAGTAAAAACAGGTACACGTACTGAAACTTATTATGTGTATTCAGGAAAAGGGAAGAAGAAAAAGAAAATCAAGAAAACAAGAAGGGTACCTGTTTACAAAACATACTATCATACCAACCCTGCTCACGGTACAGAAACCTATGTGTTTGCTGCACATAAAACAGATGATAAGGAAGACATCCTTCTTGAAAACGGGGATGTATTTCAGAATGAAAAAGATGACAGTACTATCAACGTAAATATTAATGATCCTGTAGTAAAACAACAGGTTGCCTTGTGGACCAAACAGTTCTTTGCCAACAGTGTAAAACTTGCTTCTATGGTTGAAGAAGAGTTTGTAAACATTGGCCGTTTCAGCCGTGGTGTAAAACAACGCCAGAAAGGGATATTCGTTTTACAACAAACTGCCATGCCCAGTATTTTAATAGAATTGGGGTTTCTCTCCCACCGCCCGGAAGAAGAATTTTTAATGAGTGCTGAAGGGCAGCAACAAATGGCTGAAAGTATTGCCCTGTCAATTAAGCGCTATAAAGAATTAGTTGATAAGGGGCATGCCGTACAAAATGTAAATAACGGCCGCTGATACCTGCAAAAATTATATTTTAACCTTAGTTTCTGTGTATCTTCTTTGCAGTGGGTAAACATTTCTTATTTTTGACACTTACCGGTGGTAATGAATCACTGTTACACAGAAAAACTTTTTACACCAAATGATTAAAGTTTCAAACGAAACCAAAGTAGGCGCCTTAACTGTAATTGCTGTTACCTTATTAGTACTGGGTTTTAATTTTTTGAAAGGAAAAAGCCTGCTCAAAAAATCAAATGTAATTTATGCCCGTTTCAGCGATGTTGGCGCCCTTGAAATCTCAAACTTAGTTAAAATCAAAGGTTTCCGAATCGGGAATGTATATGAAATCTCCAGTATAGATAAAGATGTAAGTGAAGTGGTGGTAACCATTCACATGCTGGCAGATGTGAATATTCCTGAAAACTCTGTTGCGGTTATCAACAGCAGTTTAACCGGCAATTCATCCATCAGTATTTTACCCGGCAATGCAACAAAATTCATGTCGTTTGGCGATACCATTCAAAGCAGCAACAACCCTGATATACTTACAAAAGTGATGAACAGTGTGGATCCTGTAATGGCCAACATCAAACAGGCGGTTGATTCTTTAAAATCAGTACTGGGAAATTTAAACAGTGTATTTGATGAAAACACCAAAGCAAATCTGAAAACAGTGATTGCAAATCTCAAAACATCATCGGGCAACCTTTCTGTTTTACTCAATACCAAAGATGGCGCTTTGGCAAAAACATTGAACAATGTTGAAAGCTTTACCACCAACCTCAACAGCAACAACGAAAAGCTCAACACAACCATTGAGAACCTGAAGAATACTTCGCAGCAACTTTCAGAAGTGCAGATCAAAGAAACCGTTACCAACCTTAACAATACCATCACTCAGTTACAGGGTATTTTACAAAAAGCAAATAAGGGTGATGGTTCACTTGGTTTACTCATCAACGATCCTAAACTGTACAACAACCTGCAAAACACCAGCAGGAGTTTGAATATTTTAGTAGATGATCTGAAACTGCATCCCAAACGATATGTAAGCCTTTCCATATTCGGAAAGAAAGATAAAACTGAACCGCTGAAAGCTCCATTGGCCGACAGCGTTAACCATCAAAAATAATTTCTCTGTGCAACGCATTGCTCTGCTGAGTTTGTTTCTTGTGTGCTTTGTTGCCTTGCATGCACAAAAAAAAGATCCTCCCCGCCCCTCACAAACAAGTGATACGGTAAGGCTGGTTGAAATATTAAATGCCAACCAGTTCTTTTTCAGAACGATTGATACTGCCACACAATTACAGATCTTAAAAGGGAACGTAAAGATTAAACAGGGCGTTACCAACTTTACTGCCGATAGTGTGGTATATAATGAAAAGACCAATTTCATGCAGGCTTATGGCAATGTTCACATCAACGATGCCGACTCTATTAATATCTATTCGCAATACCTGCAATACGATGGCACAAAAAAATTAGCAACGTTTAAAGACAAAGTAAAACTCAGTGATGGCAACAGTATCCTCTACACCGATGAGATGGATTATGATATGAATGGCAAAGTGGGTACTTATCGTAATGGCGGACGAATTGAAAGTAAACAAACAACATTGTACAGCAAGCAGGGTTATTATTATGCTGATATTAAGGATATTTATTTTATTGGCAATGTAAAAATGAGTGATCCTGAAGTGGCACTGGCAAGCGATTCGTTACTGTACAATACTACCAGCCAGGTGGCAACATTTATTGCTCCTACTACAATCAAAACCGGTAAGTCAATCATTAATACCAGAGAAGGTTATTATGATCTGAAGCTGAAGAAAGCAAAATTCGGCAGCCGCTCCCTTATGAAAGACAGCACATCCACCATGATTGCTGATGATTTTGCTTTTGATGATAAAACCGGCTTTGGTGAAGCAAAAGGCAACGTGCAATATAAAGACACGGCACAGGGAATGCTGCTGTTCAGCAACCGTATATTCTTCAACAAAGAAACAAAGAACTTCCTGGCAACTGAAAAACCGGTGATGGTGGTTGTACAGGAAAAAGACTCCATTTATATTGCAGCCGATACCATCTACTCAGGCCTCATGAAAGATCTGCCTTTAATGAAAGGTGGCTATATTAAAGCATTTGATACAGTGAAAGCTGTTGCAGTTATTAAAGTTGATTCCTTATTGCTTTCGAAAGATACAGTTGTTGTTATTTCAAAAGATTCCAATACTGTTGTTAAAAAGGATACCATCAATACAATTAAAAAAGATACGGTTGCAATTACACCTGTTGTACCAGCAGTTATAGTTAAAGAACCAAATTTGATAAAGAAAGACAGTATCACTGTTGCAAAACCGGTATTTGCAAACAAGCAAAGGCCGCTTCTTCCTCAAAAAGATTCTATACTCCCCATACTGAAAGACAGCATTGCACTAAAAGATTCCATTGCAGTAAAGAAACGACCCAAAGAAGAAACAGATACCATGCGGTTTATTACTGCCTTCAGGCATGTGCGTATTTTCAATGATTCGTTACAGGCTGTTGCCGACAGTATGTTTTATTCAGGTGTTGACAGTGTGTTTGAATTGTATCATGAACCCATTGCATGGAGCAAAGGCAGCCAGGTAACCGGTGATACAATCTTCATTTACACCCAAAACAAAAAACCAAAACGTTTATACGTTTTTGAAAATGCCCTCATGATCCAGAATGTAAAAGAGAATGCCGCATTTTTTAACCAACTCAAAGGCCGCACCATCAATGGATATTTTAAAGAAGGTGAACTGGATTATGTAAGAGCCAAAGGAACTGCTGAAAGTATTTTCTATGCACAGGACAACGACAGTGCATTTGTTGGTATGAACCGAACCACTGCTGATATGATTGATATGTACTTTGAAAATAAGAATGCTAAGAAAGTAAAATTCACCAGTTCGGTAAAAGGAACCACCTACCCCATCCGCCAATTACCCGATGACAAAAAGAAATTATCCGGTTTTCAATGGTTAGAAAGTAAAAGGCCGAAGAATAAACTGGAGTTGTTTTTATAAGCTAAGAGGTAAAAGAGTTGATTAAGCTGATCACTGGCCATTCACTACTTGCCACTCACTATTCACTATTCATCATTCACCATTGCCCATTCTGTTTTATCTTCACCCATGCCTTTAAATTTTCTCAAACGAGCTTTTATTTCTCCTTTGCTTGAATTTATCCATGACAGCCGGGCTGTTGGTATTATCCTTATCATCAATACTGTTATTTCATTGGTATTGAGTAACACGCTGTGGGGTACTGAATATCTTGCCTTGTGGAATACAGAAGTTCATCTTTCCCATTACCTGCCACATACTTTCCTGCATTGGATCAATGATGGATTGATGGCTGTTTTCTTTTTTCTTGTTGGTATGGAAATCAAAAGGGAATTGGTGATTGGCGAACTTTCATCCATCAAACAATCAATTCTTCCCGTTGTTGGAGCTTTTGGTGGCATGCTGGTGCCTGCTTTAATTTTTCTTTTATTCAACATCCATACTTCCTGGCAAAACGGATGGGGAATTCCCATGGCAACGGATATTGCTTTTTCATTGGGCGTTGCTTCTTTGCTGGGCAAAAGGGTACCCGTTGCATTAAAAATATTCCTCACAGCGTTAGCAATCATTGATGATCTTGGTGCTATTGTTGCCATTGCTGCTTTTTACACAAGTACACTGCATTTGGTTTATTTGTTGATTGGCATTTTGATTTTTGTATTTTTATTGGTTGGTAATTATTTTAAACTGCCATTTGGTTTCTGGAATTTTCTGTTTGGAATGTTGATGTGGTTTTGCTTTTTTAATTCAGGTGTGCATGCAACCATAGCCGGTGTATTGTTTGCCTTTACCATTCCCGTTTCAAAACTCAGCTCAATAGAACATGCCATACACAACTATGTCAACTTTCTCATCATCCCCATTTTTGCATTAGCCAATACAGCTATTTTAATCCCTTCGGGTTTTATAAACAATATGAGCAATAGTTTAAGCCTCGGAATTATTTTCGGGTTAATGCTGGGCAAACCCATCGGCATCGTTTTATTTTGCTGGATCGCAGTAAAACTGAAACTGGGTCAGCTTGCCAGGGGCATCAACTGGAAACACATGATTGGTCTTGGATTACTGGCTGCCATTGGTTTTACCATGAGTATTTTTATTTCCCTGCTTGCTTTTAAGGATTCTTTCACACAGGATATAAGTAAGATGGCCGTTATGGTAGCATCCATCATTGCAATCATCTTATCGTATGCATGGTTTAAATTTTTCACAAAAGAAAAGCGTTCAAAATCATTGGCATCATTTTCGAATGAATGAAGAGAATTCGAAAAACATGATCCAAAAACTTACACTCATTGCATTCGTAACTGTTTTTATTTTCTGCAATTCTGCAGATGCGCAATACCGTCACCAGGCAGGTGTACGTTTGGGAAGTGCCGACCAGGTTGTTGCAACCGGTTTTACGTACCGCTATCATTTAAGTAATAACAAAGCAATTGAAGGAATTCTCAATCTGAGAGATCCTCTTTCTGTTGCTGTTTTGTATGAAATATTTAAACCCATTCCTGCTGTTGAAAACCTTACATGGTATTATGGAGCCGGTGCTTTTGTTGGGTTTAGTGGTTTTGATAATCTTGGCCTTACAGGCATTGCAGGTATTGACTATCAGTTTACAGAAGTGCCCATCAATTTATCCATTGACTGGAAACCGGAGTTAACGCTCATTGAATCGGTACGGTTCAGGGCTTCAACCGTTGCTGTATCCGTTCGCTTTTCATTTATCAAAAAATAATTGTGGTTCTCTTTGGTCTCTGAAAGGTCTGATTTTCATCAGGCCTTTTTTCTGTTTTCTCACAGTTAACACCGCTTTGAAATATATTTTAGTCCAATCATTTACTTAAGGCGGTATTATACAAGTATGAAATTTTGAAAGGCACTATTGGACTAAATAGTTTTTCCATTTGGTATAACTTTAAAGTGTTGTGTTATTGAAGAATACCATAGTTGCACGCACTTTTGCGGACTTTGTGAAAACTTTGCGTTCCTGGTGTTACACTTTTTATTCAAAGACGTTTTGGTAGCACAAAGAACACAAAGCTTTACACGAAGTTCACTAAGTAATTACTGAAATCAATCAGGATTAATAGCACAACCCGTTAACTTTATAACATGAAGATTTTTTCTGCAACACAAATCAGGGCATGGGATGCTTATACAATCGAACATGAACCTGTTGCTTCCATTGATTTAATGGAACGGGCAGCCGGTAAATGTGCAGAATGGATTATTCATAACAATTTTGGCAAACAGCCCATTCATATTTTCTGTGGCAAAGGAAATAATGGCGGCGATGGTTTGGCCATTGCAAGGTTATTATTAAAAAAAGGATGCAATGTTACTGTTTATATCCTGGAGTTTGGTCACCTGGGTACTGCTGATTTTCAATTCAACTTACAACGCCTGCATGAAGTAACCGTTCATATTCATTTTCTTCAATCAACAGCATTTTTTCCTGTACTGAACCATGATGATGTTGTAATTGATGCAATCTTTGGAACGGGTTTAACCAAACACCTGGAAGGTATTACAACAGAACTGGCAAATCATATCAATCTTTCTCCTGCTACTGTACTTGCAATTGATATTCCCACAGGAATGTTTGCAGATAAAAGCAGTAAGGATACAACGGTTATACATGCACAGCACACACTCAGTTTCCAGGTTTATAAAGAATGTTTCCTGTTGCCGGAGAATGAAGAAGCATGCGGACAAGTGCATTTGCTCAATATCGGGTTACATGCAGCTTATTACCGGCAAACAGAAACTAAACTGCAATTGAGTGATCAGGAAATTATCAAACACATTTATCACAAACGAAAAGCCTTTTCACATAAAGGTAACTTTGGTCATGCGTTGCTCATAGCAGGCAGTTATGGAAAAATGGGAGCAGCAGTTTTAAGTGCAGAAGCCTGTTTGAGAAGCGGTGCAGGGTTGCTTACTGTACATGCACCTGCATGTGGCTATGAAATTTTACAATCAACCGTTCCTGAAGCAATGGTTGATGCAGATACTGAGCAATATTTTATTTCAACGGTTCCTAAAGAGCTGATGCTTTATGCAGCAATTGGTATTGGAACGGGGATTGGTTTACATGAATCAACAGCTGATATGCTGATGCAATTGTTGCATGAAACACATCAGCCCATTGTACTGGATGCAGATGCCTTGAATTTATTATCCATCAAACAAAACCTTGCAGATTATTTACATGAAGATTGTATCCTCACTCCTCACCCCAAAGAATTTGAACGCCTGTTTGGAAAAACAAGTAATGATTTTGAACGAAAAGAACTGGCTTTGCAAAAAGCAAAACATTTGAATTGTGTAATTGTATTAAAAGGCCATCATACATTCATTGCATGTGCAAACGGCAATGCATATTTCAACAGCACCGGCAATCCCGGTATGGCAACTGCCGGCAGTGGTGATGTATTGACGGGAATGCTCACAGGCTTATTGGCGCAGGGTTATTCAGCTGAAGAAGCGGCTGTGCTTGGCGTTTACCTGCATGGACTGGCAGGAGATATAGCAGCACTTCATTTATCAGAGGAGGCAATGCTTGCGGGTGATATTACCAAACACCTGGGAAAAGCATTTCTTCAAGTACAACAATAAAAAAGCCGATGCGATGAAGAAACAACTTTATACGGTTTGAAATTATTTTTCTCAGTAACACGAATTTTTATTTATTCACAGCTAAAGCCAGGCCGTTCATACTTTCATAACCCGGGCCTTAAGGCCGGGGTTATGATGCAAAGGCTTAACAGGCTTTAGCCATGACACATCATTATTATTTATTCTGCTTCTACATTCTTTGCAGATGAAGTTGCTGATGTACTGTTTGAAAAACGTCCGCAGCGTTTTTGCCATTCCTGTTTAAACTTCTCTTTTTCTTCCTCACTCATACCAGCCCATTTTTGTTTCCATGCATGCCCGCCACCCCATCGGCTGCCACCGCCTTTCCATAAGCCTCCAACTAATATTCTGCTGAGAACCAATAAACCAAGTGCCTGCCAAAAGCTGATGACACCTGCTCCTGCCGCAGGTACCAAAGCAGTATTCCATAATAACATCACTATCCAGCCAAATAATGCAACGGCTGCAATAAAAACAAAGGGAATCAGGACAAACCATTTTTTTCTGTTTCTGTACATCATTGTCTTAAAATTTAATCGTTTAAAAATTCGTTGTATAAAGATTCAAGCCGGTTACGCAGGTGTTGTACTGCATAGCGCTTGCGTGAAATAATCGTTTTTATATTCTCCTTCTCTTTATCTGCAATCTGTTGAAGCGTCATTTCTTCCAGCTCATTCCAGATAAATACATTGCGTTGATTGGCTGGTAATTCATCCAGTGCATCCATCAATGCTTCCCAAAACATCCGTTGCATATAAGCTGTTTCAGCACTTTCATCATTACTTTGAAGCAGAGATGAAATAAAAGAAACCCCTTCCTCATCTTCAAAACCAATATCTTCAATAGAGCTTGTTTGTTTTTTCCTGGAGCGATCAATGATTCGGTTTCTTGCTACCCTATACAACCAGCCACTGATACTTTCAATTGTTTCAATTGAAGAAAGATTACTCAATTGGTACAAAACATCCTGCAGTATATCTTCCGCATCCTCATCTGTTTTTACACGACTGCGTATAAAGCCAAACAATTGCCTGCTGTAGTTACTGATTGCCTGTATGATGTTTTGTTGCCGGGCCATTGCTTCCATGCCATCGTTCATTTGTTAAAGAAGACGACGGGTAGTTGATTTTACTTTAAAGTTG
>CAMTVU010000111.1:0-25796 GCA_947085245.1 uncultured Chitinophagaceae bacterium
TCCAGGTATTCATTCTCCATTTTATTTCTGTTGAAGAGATTGTATTCGGGTTGTTCCATAGTGGGGCCAATGAGCCGGTAATCCCTTGCCACCCGATGTGCTTCCATAATTTCAACACCGCTCCATTCACTGGTACCCCAGTATAAAATTTTTCCCTGCTGTATTAAATGATTCATGGCCCATACCACTTCTTCAACAGGTGTGTTTTTATCGGGGCGATGACAGAAATATAAATCCAGGTACTCAACCTGCAATCGTAGCAATGCTTCATGGCAGGCTTCCATGATATGCTTGCGGCTGAGGCCATGCTGATTGGGTTTGTTGTTCTTTCCCCGCCAACCCCAAAAAACTTTACTGCTAACGGTATAACTTGTACGATCCCAGTTTTTTTTCTGCAGTACACGGCCCATCATTTTTTCGCTTTCACCAAGGGCATATACTTCAGCATTATCAAAAAAGTTGATGCCGTTATCATAGGCAATGCCCATGAGTTCATCTGCAACACTATCGTCAATTTGTTTGTGAAAACTTACCCAGCTTCCATAAGAAAGAATGCTGAGTTGTAATCCTGATCTGCCGAGCCTGCGATATTCCATTTTGAAAATTTATAGTTTGAGGTTTCGTGTTTCTAAGATACGATCAACGACTTAAGATTTAACAGGCTGAGAATAAATAAAGTTGATTTTGCTTATTTGTTCAGGTCGGCTTTGGCGTGCCAACCCAAAGATTTGAATTAATTACCGCCAAATTTGGATGCGCCAACCATCATCACACCGGTGATAGAATCAATTCTGAAATTTTTCAGTTGTTCATCGCTTTCAAATCCTTTGCCGAAAATGGTTTTTGTTTTCTGCCGTATTTCAACATCACTGTTGGTAAACAGTTTGTGCAGGTTTTGTTCCCAGAAAAGTTCATTAGTTTTGAGTGTATCGCCATTAATACGTATTACCACCACACTGTCGTTCAGGATCACACGGCTTTGCTGTTCGTAGTAGAATGCTTTTTTGGCATCAAGATAACTTTCGATCTGCATACTGTCGTTATAAAAATCAACATGCAGTGTATTGGGAAACTCAACTCTCGGCACACTGTCGTAATAACGGAGCATGAAGGGGGCTGTGAGTCTTGCTTTTAACCTGCCGCCCTGGCTGAGATAGCTTACAACTTCCTTCACTTCATCAACCGAAAGTTTACTTTTCTGCATTTCACGGATCTTGTTGAGATCATTTTCACAGGCAAAGAAAAAAAAGCAGCCCGCTATACCAGCTACTGCTTTTAAAATGTTTTTCCGAAAACTGAGATGTTGTATAAAAATTAAATTTTCGTTTCCCATTTTGCGGTTGGTGAGGACACCAACCCCGGCGTGTTTTTTATGACCACCCCAATTAATCATACTTTCGTTTAATGAACCAGATATCACTCAAAGAAAAACCAACTGTAAACCGAAAATAATTTTCACGTAACAATGCTGTGCGGTTTCCTCTTTGCCCAAATTCAAACGCTGTATTGACAATATTATTACGGTTGAGTTCAACATATGTATAACGTTTAATGGGCAATCCCAACCCTAATGTAATTCCATAAGTTTTCATGTCACCGTCAACTTTAAATGGTTCTGTTCCATAATGAAACCCGGCACGGTATAGCACTTGCCCCCAGTAAGATTTGGCCCTTCCTGTAATATCGGGCATAAACTGTCCGCCAAATTTTACCTGCCACCCGTTTTGCAAATTGTCTTTATTACCAAAATAACGGTAATTGCCCCAGTTAGAAAGCACCACATCGGCACCTACTCTTAAATTGCTTTTACCTTCTCTGTCATACATCAAACCAAAACCATAAGTGGAAGGGAAAAGAATATTTCCTTTGCTGTTCTTTACTTCCGAAACCGAATCAACCCGTATATCATTCCCTGCATCATCAACAACAACATAGGTTTCAATTGCCTCATCACGGGTTGCATGCATATTGCTTTGCAGGCTTGCATAAGCGCCAATATGCAAAGAACTTCTTTTTTTGCTTGCACTGTCCTCACTCAATTGCAACTGGTATTGTATGCCTGCTTCCAGTAAAGGAGCGCCAAAATTGGTACGCACTTTTTTTCTTCCCGGTTTATAACGATCGGGAACCGTATCATTATAAACAGTAACCTTGGTTGTATAATCCGTTGATCCAAAACGGTACCCGCCATTTATTCCAATGCTGAAATTTTTAATGCCGATGGCTGTTCCTAAAAAAGCCTGGTAAGTACCACCACTGCCTTCATAAATAGTTTGCACGCTGTCGCCGGATCTTATTCGCCTGCCGCTTTCAATACTATAGCTCACTTTTGTAATGGGACGTAAACCGAATGCCAACCCCCAATCATACTTTGCTTTTAAGGGTTTAATTTGAAAACCACTTGCCAGGTAGGGAATAGTGGCGTTTTTTGAAGTATAGGTACTTCCTTTATTATTACTCAGCTTGCGGCTGTTGATATCCAACCCAATATCCAGTATGGCTCTTTGCGAACCAAACTTGCTGTAAGAAGCAGGGTTTACAAAATTGATGGTTTGAAAATCGCTGTAGGCAGCTGATAAATGGCCCATGCCCCTGTTGGCAATATTGCCTGAGGGAACAATATCGCCTAAACCGTAACGGCTCCATGGCGAATTATCCTGCGAAAGGGCGGGGATCACAATACCTGATGACAGCACAAATAACAATAAAACACGCTTACCGATTGAACTCACTGATTGCATAAAGACCTTTAAAGATTAGTTGAGGGTCTGCAAATATCATGTTTTTGAGCAGAGGAGCAAAATGAAGCGTATCGCCCCCGGTTAACAGCACGTTAAAGTTCCCGTACTTCTCAGCATAAGCATCAATGATGCCATCAATTTCTTTGGCCATTCCCCAGGCCACACCGCTGAGTAAATTTGTCTTTGTATCATAGCCAATCAACGGGAAATTCCATTCCATATTCACCAGTGGAAGTTTGGCAGTGAACCCATGCATGGCTTTGAAACGCATTTCCAAACCCGGTGAAATGCTGCCACCCAGAAATTGGTTTTGGTTGTTGATGAAATTATAAGTAATGCAGGTGCCAAGGCCAATGGCTAAATTATTTTTTTGCGGAAACAAATAAACCGAAGCGGCACAAAGCGCCAACCGATCTGCACCAATGGTTTCAGGTTTACCAACCGGTGTAGTGAAAGGCAGTTTGGTTTGATGGGATAACTTATGGAAGTTGGTATGATGTGCCAGTACATCTTCCACAATGGGCTGATGATTTACCACCGATGATAAGATGGAAAACTTTGGTTTAAACTGCTGAACAAGCTCTTCAATGGTTTCCCTGTTATCATCACTGAGGATAACAATTTCCTTTAGCTGATTGCTTTCAAACACCGCCGCTTTAAAACGGGTGTTGCCAAAATCGAAACAGATGGTTACAGGCATAAGGTGAAGTTACAAATCAAAACTAAACCCTTCTAAATTCCTGAAATGCCCGTTGAGTTTTACTTTCTTTTTCAGGTTTTCCATTTGTGCCAGCATGGGAAGCACTTTATCCAGGTGATGTTTTAAAAATTCCTGCCGCTGGGCTTCACGGAATAAACCAAGCAATTCAAATTCTTCATCTGCATTCAAGCCCATGTGGTGGGCTACATCAAAAGCATTCAGTTCATCTTCAGGTTTATTAAAATCTTTGCTTACTTCCAGTAACTGGTGCAGTTCTTTAATTTCTTTCACTACTTTCTGCATCAGCAACCGGTTACCATCATCTTCATTCTGCGGATAATTAACAATAGCGCCGCTGTATAATTTTTCAGGTATTTCTTTAATAAGCTCCAGCATGCGAAACACCTTCACAGCTTTAGTGGTAATATCCATCTTTCCATCTTCATACACTTTTTTAATTTCTTTTACTTCCACCAGGGTTCCCAGCTCTTTCAGTTCTTTATTTACCACAGCGGGGATGCCAAATGGTTTTTTCTGTTCAAAACATTCAGCAATCAGTTGTTTATACCGTGGCTCAAAGATGTGCAGGTTCAGGTTTTCGCCGGGGAAAACAATAATGCTGAGGGGAAAGATGGGGATGAAATTGGTCATACGGGTTTCTTCTCTTACAAAATAACAAAGAAACAGGATTCACTCTTTCTTTTGTGAACGCTGCAGTTGATAAAGAGTCTTGTACTTTATACGGGTGTACCCAGCCCTAAGGGAAGCAATGACGAAACCCTCCCGGCCATCTAAAAAACCAAATTTGAAAAAATAATTTTTGATAAAAGAAACAATGGGTGAAAGGTATTGTTTGTACCAGGCGCCTTTTATGCCCTGTTGAAAATATTTTTCTCCGCTTTTAATACCGTAGTTTTTTATTTTCTGTTCATACTGTTCGGCTGATTGCACGGTTTTGTGCAGGATAGCTCCTTTAAGTTTTTTAACGGTACAGTCTTTTCCAAAACTCAATTTTTCATGAATGGAATCTGCATTCCAGGCGGCCTGTTTGCGGTTGAATAAACGAATGGAATTCTCATTCCGCCATTCGCCAAAACGGATAAGTTTGTTTTTAAAAAAATATTTGCGGTGCACCGTAAAAATCTGTTTCTCATCCTCCAGATCCAATGCAAGGATGGACTGAATCAATTCTTCATCAGCCACCTCATCAGCATCCAATTGCAGTATCCAGTCATATACTGCATGTTCATTGGCAATATTCTTGGTGGCGCCATAACCACGCCATTCTTCCTCTATCACATCGGCTCCGTTTTTCTTTGCAATGGGGATGGTTGCATCGTTGCTGCCGGTATCACAAACTATTATGTCATCCGTCAACAACTTTACCGCCTGCAGCGTTTGTGCAATAATGTGTGCTTCATTCCTCGCTATAATAACAACAGAAACTGGTTGCATATCAGGATTTAAGTCGGTTGGATAAATGCCAGTACAATGTAAAGAAACTAAATAAAAAAACACCAAACTGATCATCAATTGTACACTCGTACAGGAAAATAATGTTCATAAAGAGGATAAAAGCAAGCGCCTGTTTGTTTTTTCGCCATTGCCCTGAAAAGAAAGGCAGGAGAATTACAATTGAAAATAACAGCACTGCTGCAATGCCTGCACCGCTGCCGCTGGCAAGCCATTGGTTAAGTGGCAGGTAACGTTCAGACAAAGGAACTGCTGGCGCATATTCATCGTACCACTTGCCTGTTTCATTTTTTATATCGCCATAACCAACGCCTGTTAACCAGTTTTGCCGAAACACATACCACCCGCTGCGCATGGAAAGGATGCGGTTGCCATCACTGTAATTGCCGCTGAAGTTTTCTGCCTTCCAGTTTTCCCGATCGTACAAAACATAATGTACCCTTGTTTTAAATGTAGGCAACAATTGATAAGCAAGTACAGGAAGCAAAAGGGCAAATAATAAACAGGCAATTGCTATTGCTTTTTTCCCGGATGTAAACAACTGCCATATCGTTAAAGGAACAATGATGATATACAAACCAATCCACCCCGTTTTAGCGCTCAGTATATGCAGGAACAACACAAACCACAACATCACAGTACGCATGAACCATAATAGTGCTGCTGAGGTGATGGCCTTCCATTCTTCCAGTTTCAGCCATAACAAAAAAGCGATGACAATTCCCATGCTGAAACGGATATGATCATTGCCCGCAGGTGTTGGAATTACTTTGGAAAACCTGTAAGCATTGTTATAAAAATCGGCCTGTTGTAAATAGTTGATTGTGCTCCATACACTGCCGCCAAACAGCAAACCAATCCACAGTAATGAAAAAAATAAAAACTGTTTTTTTTCAAACCCTTTCTGTATCACCAAAGCAAAAGGCATCAGCAACAAAGGAAGTTTATCCTGTAACACAATCAGCCATTCTATTTTATTATCACTCCATAACCCCGAAATAAAAGGAAGGAGAAATAAACAGGAAATACCAACCAGGAATTTGTTCTGCAAAAAAACGTTCCATCTTTCTTTCCAATCATTTTGAAGAAGGCCATTGGCAATGATGATAACAGTACCCATACTCAGTATTACACGGCTGAAGAGGAAACCAATCATGAGCAGAAAGATTCCTGTAAAGAAAACAGATAAATGTATGGTAGCTCTTGTTGGTTGCATGGTTTTGGTATTGCAAATAAACAATATTTAAATCTTTTCATTTAGGTTTGTGGCATGTGGCAATCGCTGTTAAATGAAATAAAGCAGGGAAATTATAAAAGCCTGGCACGTTGCATTTCATTCATTGAAAACGAAGTGCCGGGTTATGAAGAGTTTTTACAGCAAATTCCTTTAACAGCAACGCCGGTTATAGGAATTACCGGCCCCCCCGGTGCAGGAAAAAGCACATTGGTTGATGCTTTGATTGCTGTTTTGGTTGAGCATGGAAAAAAAGTTGCTGTGATTTGTGTTGATCCATCCTCAGCATTTAATTTGGGCGCCTTGCTGGGAGATCGTATCCGTATGAGCAATTGGTATAATCATCCCAATGTATATATCCGGTCTCTGGCAACAAGAGGTTCGCTGGGTGGATTACATCCAAAAATTTTAGAAATAGCAGATGTATGCAAAGTTGCTCCGTTTGATTATGTGATTGTTGAAACAGTTGGTGTGGGACAAAGTGAAATTGAAATTGCCGGACTTGCCGATGTAACGGCAGTAGTACTGGTGCCCGAAGCAGGTGATGAAGTACAAACCATGAAAGCAGGGCTCATGGAAATTGCTGATGTATTTGTTGTAAACAAAGCCGACCGGCCCGATGCAGATCTTTTTGTAAAAAATCTTGGTTTGCTGCTGACGCCTGCATCAACCCAAAAGAAAACAGCCGTTGTAAAAACTGTTGCCACCGAAAAAAAAGGAATTAAAGAATTGTGGCAGCAGATTGATGAATACCTGCAATTGCACCTGACCAATGACCGAAGAAGCTGGTTGCTGGCAGAAAAAGCTTATTACTTAATTGAACAGAAACGGATGAAAGATGTACAGAAAAAAGAATTGAAACTCCGTATTGATGATGTACTGCAAACTGGTGATTTTAATTTGTATCAATTCATAAAACAATACAGTGCTAAGAGTTAGCTAAGAGATCAAAAGAGAAAAGGGGTTGAAAGAGGAATACATGTTTTGCTACTTCTTATTTCTTTTATCAACTTGAAATTTAAAGGAGAAAAGGAGATTGTATTGATCTCCTTTTCTCCTTTCATTCCAGTATGATACTTGTAATTGTAAAACAGATGTATTTGCATTCCTCTTCCATCTCTTTCTCCTCCTTTGATCTCTTAGCCCGCTCATTGCCTTTTGCATTCCTCTTTTCCCTCTTTGAACTCTTAGCCCTTATTCCAAATCGCAACCAATTGGTGCGCCCGGAGGAGCTTCTTTGTGCAAGGTTGGTTTGGCATCTTTTGGATTTTTCATTCTTTCTATTGCCAATTGCAAATGCCCGGTATATGTTGCTGAAGTACTTGCCTTCATTTGCAGTTCTATATATTTCTTCAAATCATTCAATGCTTTTTGCAAAACACTTCTTACGGAAAAGGAATTATTTTCATCAACCGATGCTGCCAGCAAATAAGTTAACAGCACCTGTTCTGTTTGTTGCTGAATCAATGCTTCCATGCCGTTTCTTCGTGCAGCTTTCCATGTTTTATCAACAAGCAATTGTATCATTTCATTTACACCCAGGCCACCGTTCACTTCCTGTTGCATCATACGGCTTAGGCGTTCACTGTTGAATAAAAATGAAAGAGGAAGGTCGGCTGCAGTTTCAGCAGGCGACAGTTGATCAAACGACAAACCGGTTCTCTTCCTGAATAATTCCCTTGAAAAAATATAACCCGATGGCCGTGGCGGAATTAATGCAGCAATGCGATCAGGAATCATCAACACTTTCGGATCCATACAATCAACCACTGCATTCAATGCATTACGTTGTTCTTCTTTACTCAGCATTTTTGTGATCACCTGACCATCACCTCTCAATGCATACGAATAATACATGCCGCCCACCAGCTTGGTTACTGCTTCTATTTGATACCGATGATAAAAATAAACGGGTACCAATGCATCTTCCAGCATCGCCATCGGCATACCGGGTACAATATTTTTTTCACCAAACTGTTGCAACGCTTTGCTGCGAACTTTCATTACTTCTTTCAACCCATCAATTACATTGGTTCCGTTATCCCATAAATGTGCATCGGGGTGTAAACCGCCCGGCGCTCTTGCATCACGGTCGCTGATGAATTGCAATCCTCTTTTTATTGCATCACTCATAATTGCGTACAATGCTTTTGGTTCATTCACAGTTGATGGAAAATCCTGGTAGCCCCATGTAACGGCAACCTTATCCCATTCGCCAATTTTATCATCATACACTTTTGAAAAATCCATTTCACCGTTTGCATTCAACTGCACCAGCGGATGCGGATAATCCATCACACTTGCACGGTTGCTTACGCTGCCTGCATAGTTGTGCATGAGCCCGATGGTATGCCCCACTTCATGTGCTGATAGTTGACGCAATCTTGCCAGCGCTGCTTTGAGCATTTGATCATTGGCAGGAATTCCTGTTTCATAAGGCGATAACAAACCCGAGAAAATGAGATAATCCTGCCTCACACGGAGTGAACCAAGTGATACCTGTCCTTTAATAATTTCTCCTGTGCGGGGATCAACAACCGAAGCGCCATAACTCCATCCACGTGTTGAACGATGCACCCAGTTGATCATGTTGTAACGGATGTCCATAGGATCTGCACTATCGGATAACACTCTTACCTGGAATGCATTTTTATAACCGGCTGCTTCAAATGCCTGGTTCCACCAACCTGCGCCATCGAGTAATGCAGAACGGATGGGTTCGGGTGTTCCGTTATCTAAATAATAAATGATTGGCTTCACTGCTTCACTTATTGCTGCAGTTGGGTCTTTTTTCTTTAAGCGATGACGGATGATATAATATTTTCCGATAGGATCACTTACCGGCGATGCATAATCATAAAAAGAGATGGGAATAAAACTGCTGCGTGGATCAAAGATCCTTGGTTGATAATTATTATCGGGCAGTTGTACCAATGAATGATGAATACGTACTGTAATGGCTTCGGTTGATGGCGCAACAGGTTGTACAAAATAACCAACTTCGCCATCATTGTTTGTATAAGTAACCGTTACTTCCAGTTCAGAATTAAGCGGAAAGTTTTTTGTGCGTGGAAAATACATTGCACTGCGGGTTTTATCCAACTGATAAATTCCCTGTTTCATTCTGCGGATGGTATTGCTCACCTTCATTGCATCACGCATCAGAAAGTCAGTAGCATCTACCAAAAATTTTCCATTGCTTTCTGCTTCCACAGTAAATCCCCAGATGGTTGATTGAGCAAAGGATTGTTCTACTGCTCTTTTTTCTGCATTATCTTTTGATAAAGCCCTGTAGCCGTAGTTGGGTTGAACCAATAATATTTTTCTTCCTACCTTATTAAATTTCACTACACGGTCTTCACCCAGCAATCCCCTATCCAATCCAATATCATTGGAACCCAAACCTGCGGGTAATGAAACCACATATAAAATTTCCGTATCAAGTTTATCTACTTCCAACCAAACCTTACCGGTATTTTCATCCCAGTAAAAGTTGAAATAACCTTCATACTTTTTCAGTCCGTTTGTTTTTTCTTCAATAGAAGGAAGCTTCTGTGCTGCTATTGATAAAGGAAGCAGCAGCAGCAAAAAGAAATATTTGCTCATATACAGTTGATTGATGCATACAAGTTACGGGAAGAGAAGGATTGCAAAAAGAGAAAATGACCAGCGGTTTTAAGCTTCCTCTTTCTGGCTTTTCCACCAGCGCCAGCCAATAAATGCAACAATGGCAAAAGGAGCAGCCATAAGATAGATGATGGCGCCATTCAATGCCTTAGCCGGTTTTTCACCCAGCTGTGAAGCGGTTTTTGTACAGATGGAACATTGTGCCGCTGCATCCGTTGAAAAAACAACAACTGCAACGATGATGAGCGCCAGTATCAATCCCCACTTTTTCATTTCAGGAACATTTACAGCAAAGTTAAGGCAAAGCAATTTTGTTGATTCGTTTTTTAAATGCAGCATCCTGAAAAAGATTGGATGAACGGAATAAATTCATCAGTTATATTTCAGACCTTTAATATCGTTTTTTACTTAAACCTTCCTGTTATGGATAATGCAATCAACTGGTTTGAAATACCGGCAACCGACTTAAACAGGGCAACCAAATTTTACGAAACCATATTGGGGGTACAATTGGCCCCGCTTGATTTACCCAATATCAAAATGCGGATGTTTCCCCTTGATGATATGATGACGGGTGTTGGCGGCGCAGTGGTTGACAGCGGCGGTTTTCACAAACCTTCTGCTACAGATGGCCCGCTGATTTATTTAAATGGAAATCCCGATGTACAAATTGTGTTAGATAAAGTGGAAGCGGCAGGTGGAAAAATATCAGTGCCTAAAACTCAAATTTCACCTGAATACGGGTACATGGCTGTGATCATTGATACGGAAGGTAACAGAATAGCGTTGCATTCAATCCCGCAACAATAAATTCTGTACGATGGCTTATAATGAAAAACTTGCGAACCAGACAAGGGAACTTATTGCTCTTTCTCATAAAAATGTGGAAGAGAAAAAAATGTTTGGCGGCCTTTGTTTTATGGTAAACGATAAAATGTGTGTTGGTGTGGAAAAAGACAGGTTGATGGTAAGACTTAACCCTGCTTTATATGATGAAGTAATGGAAAAAGAAGGTTGTATGCCTATGGATTTTTCAGGAAAAGTGATGAAAGGATTTGTGTTTGTAGATGCAGATGTATTAACCACAAAAAAGAAACTGGAGTATTGGGTAAAACTGGCGCTGGCGTTTAATAAAACAGCAAAGCCTTCAAAGAAAAAGAAATAACAGCAATTAGTTATGGCTTATTAAATATTAACGTGTTGTGCTATTACAGAATCACATACTTACAGGTACTCCTGTGACCTTTGTGCATACTTTGCGTTATTTGTGTTACACTTTTTATGCAAAGATTTTTGGGTGGCGCCAAGAACACTAAGTTTGACACTAAGCTCACAAAGCAATTATTGAAAATCAATCAATATTAATAGCACAAGGCGTTAAATATTACCATCTTTAACGTTAGTAACTCACAGAGTACGGATTAAGTGTTGCTTTTAAGTTTGCTGATGAAACAAAAATTGCTTTCGGGTTTTTCACAGGATTGGTCGGGTGTTTTTAACGGGTCGGCAACTCTGTTTTCAAAAGGGTTTTTTCAAAAGATATGGATTTAGTTATTTGGCTTTTCAATAATCAAAGTTGCATGTTTCATCTTGAGGTTAACAATACAAAGATACTTTGAGGCGAACCCTGAAAAAATAGTACAACAGCATAATAAACTGTACAGATTTGCTGCATCATTTGTAGTTGTAATTCTATGCAGCATTGCTTTTAAGGGTTCGTGTGTATTTTCATTAAGAACAACTATAAACATTGGATGTATTCAGTAAATAATTTAATAAAATCACATGCAATCAAAAGCAACTACTGTTGATCAATATTTATCTGAGTTGCCTGCAGACAGGCAAAAGGCAATGAGAGAGCTCAGAAAAGTGATTCAGAAAAATTTACCCAAAGGTTTTGCTGAAGGAATGGGTTATGGAGTGATTGGTTATTGTATTCCCCACTCACTTTACCCTGCTGGCTATCATTGCGATCCCAAACTACCTTTGCCCTTCATGAGTCTTGCATCACAAATAAATTTTATTTCCGTGTATCACATGGGAGTGTATGCAAAAAAAGATCTGATGGATTGGTTTCTGAAAGAATATCCCAAACATGCCCAAACAAAATTAGACATGGGAAAAAGCTGTATCCGCTTTAAAAACATGGATGAAATTCCGTTTGAACTCATCGGTCAGTTAGCATCCAAACTTACAGCGCAGGAATGGATCAGTATCTATGAAAAAAATATAAAACGGTAAACAAAAGAAACCCCGTTTAAAAACGATATGTATTGCCTCAACTTATTCATTACCTTTCTCAACTTATCACAAAACTTTTTGTTTATGAAATCAGCCAGGCTTGTAATCAGCATATTGCTGCTTGCATTATCCGTTTCAGTTTTCGCACAGAAAAAAACAACTGTTCTTTCTGCAAAAGAAGAAACGAAAGATGTATTGACGTCATCATTATTTAACGGTCTCAAATTTCGAAGTGTAGGCCCGGCCATTACATCGGGCCGTATTGCCGATATAGCTGTCAATCCAAAAAATATAAGTGAATATTATGTTGCCGCTGCTGCAGGTGGTGTTTGGAAAACAATCAATGCCGGTGTTACCTATTCTCCTGTATTTGATGGAGAAGGTTCTTATTCCATCGGCTGTATTGCCATTGACCCCACCAATACAAATGCAGTGTGGGTTGGCAGTGGTGAAAATAATAATCAGCGCAGTGTATCGTATGGCGATGGTTTGTACAAAACAGAAGATGGCGGTAAGAGCTGGAAGAATGTTGGCTTAAAAAATTCAGAACATATTGGCCGCATTGCCATTGACCCAACGAACAGCGATATTGTTTATGCAGCAGCTTATGGCCCGGTTTGGAATTCGGGTGGAGACAGAGGAATTTATAAAACAACAGATGGCGGAAAAACATGGAAACAAATTTTAAATGTAAGTGAGCATACGGGTTTTAATGAAGTGATGCTTGATCCACGCCATCCGAATATCGTTTATGCAGCTGCCCATCAGCGCCAACGCAAAGTGTTTACATACATTGGCGGTGGGCCTGAAACGGCTTTGTATAAAAGCACAGATGGCGGCGCTACATGGAATAAGATGATGAAAGGATTGCCCGAAGGAGATCTGGGAAGAATCGGTTTAAATTATTCCCCTGTTAACCCGGATGTATTGTATGCCGTGGTAGAAGCAACAGAAGGCAAAGGCGGTGTATTTAAAAGTACAGATCGTGGCGCAAGCTGGGAAAAGCAAAGCGGTTATTCCACATCAGGCAACTATTATCAAAAAATTTATTGTGATCCGAAAGACATCAACAAGGTATTTGTGATTAATACTTATTTCGGTGTAAGTAAAGATGGAGGCAAAACGTTTTCTATTCTTGGTGAAAAAAATAAACATATTGATAACCATGTAATCTGGATCAATCCTAAAAACACAGAACATTATTTGGTTGGCAGCGATGGCGGTTTGTATGAAAGCTTTGATGGTGGTGAAAACTGGAATTTTAAAGCCAACATACCTGTAACGCAGTTTTACAAAGTGGCAACAGATAATGCATTTCCGTTTTATCATATTCATGGTGGTACACAGGACAACTTCAGCATTGGCGGCCCATCAAGAACATTAAGCGCCAATGGTATTTTTAATTCTGATTGGTATTTCACCAGCATTGGTGATGGTTTTGAAACACAGGTTGATCAAAGCAATCCTGATATTGTATATGCACAGGCGCAGTACGGAGCATTAAGCAGGTATGATAAAAAAAGTGGTGAGTATTTATACATTCAACCGCAGGAACAGGAAGGCGAAGCCGCTTATCGCTGGAACTGGGATGCTCCTTTGGTGATTTCTCAGTTTGATAACAAACGCTTATACTTTGCTGCCAATAAAGTTTTCAGAAGTGATGACAGAGGCAATACATGGAAGGCGATCAGTGCTGATTTATCAAGACAAATTGATCGCAATAAATTAACAGTGATGGGTAAAGTGTGGAGCATGGATGCGGTTGCAAAAAATCAAAGCACTGATATTTACGGAAACATCACCGCACTAACCGAAAGTAAGCTCGATGAAAATTTATTGTATGCAGGTACGGATGATGGTTTGATTCATGTTACAACAGATGGCGGTAAGAACTGGACAAAAATTGATAATATTCCCGGTGTGCCGGAACGTACTTATGTAAACCAGATCCTTGCATCGCAGCATGATAAGAATGTGGCTTATGCTACTTTCAATCATCATCGTTATGGCGATTTCCATCCTTATGTTTATAAAACAACGGATGCAGGTAAAACATGGAAAGCCATTCAGAATAATTTACCGGAAAGAGGAACTGCTTATACCATTGCAGAAGATCATGTAAATGCTGATCTGTTATTTGTTGGTACTGAGTTTGGCGTTTTCTTCAGTATTGATGCTGGTAACAAATGGATTCAACTCAAAGCCGGGTTACCAACCATTGCTGTTCGTGATCTTGAAATTCAGAAACGGGAAAATGATTTGGTACTTGCAACATTTGGCCGTGGTTTTTATGTACTGGATGATTATACGCCATTGCGGAATTTAAAGAAAGAAGACCTTGACAAACAGGCAATGATCTTCCCGGTAAAAGATGCATGGATGTATATGCAGTCAATTCCTTTGGGTGTAAGAGGAAAAGGGTTCCAGGGCGAAAGTTTCTTTACAACTCCCAATCCAAAAGTGGGAGCTGTGTTTACTTATTATTTGAAAGATGATATTAAAACCATCAAAGAAAAAAGACGTGCTGCTGAAACAGAAAAAATAAAGAAAGGTGAAGCCCCAATTTATCCTCCCGTTGATTCTTTAAGATTGGAAGATGAACAACCGGCTCCGCATTTATTGTTTACAGTAACAGATGAAAACGGCAACACAGTAAGGCGTATTAAAGTGCCTGCAAAAAAAGGATTGAACCGCATTGTATGGGATTTCCGCACTTCTCCATTCGGCCCCATTGATCTTACTCCGTTTGATGAATCATTTGCATTCAGTTCACCCGATCAGGGTTATATGGCATTGCCCGGCAACTACAAAGTTTCACTCAGCAAGTTTGAAGATGGTGTTTATACAGAAATTGTTTCGCCACAAACATTTAAAGCGGCTACGTTAAATACTGCCACACTTCCTGCAACAGATAAAAAAGCATTGAATGATTTCTGTAAAAAAATTGCAGAGTTCAGCCGTGTAGCTGCAGCAGCAGATCAATACCGGAGTGAGTTGGTAAATAAACTCCGTTACATGAAGCAGGCAGTAATTGAAACACCCAAACAGTCACTCGATATTTCAAAAGCAATCCAGGACGTTGAAAAAAGATTGAATGCTGTTAGCCATCAATTGAATGGCGATGCAACACTGGCAAGAAGAGAATTTGAAACAACTCCATCTATCAATGGCCGCATAGGGTATGTGATTGGTTCTTTATGGAATACAACAGCAGCGCCAACACAAACACAGATGACATCCTATACAATTGCAGCAAAACAATTCACCCCGGTATATAATGAATTGAAAGCAATTGCAGACGAAGTAAAAAGAATTGAAGACTTGCTTGAAAAGAGCGGAGCCCCTTATACACCCGGGCGTTTGCCTGAGTGGAGGGGAGGAAATTAATTCAAAGCTATATTTTTTCAATAATGATCTTTCGCTAAAAACCCTGAACAATATTCAGGGTTTTTAGTATAAATAAATTCACCGTTTTTTTTAACTCATACCTGCAAACAATCGCTCCACATCTTCTTTTTTAAACAGTTGTGTTCCTTCGTTCATGGTAGCGGCACTTCCACAGGCAACACCAAATGAAATGATTTCTTTTAAGGAACGGTTTTGCTGCAGCATATAGGTCATGCCGGCCACCATACTATCACCTGCGCCAACTGTACTTCGTTTTTTCACTTTCGGCGCTGCTGCAAAATGGCTTTCATCTTTACTCACCAGCCAGGCGCCATCGGGGCCCATACTCACCGCAATCAGTTCTGCAAAACCATCCATGATGGCTTGTTGTGCAGCATCAGCCACTTCATTCATTTCAAGATATTCTATGTTCAGCATTTTACAAAGCTCAGATATATTTGGTTTGATGAGATAAGCTCCTTTGCCTTTTAATGCCTGCAATGCCGGGCCACTTGTATCAACAATTGTTTTTGCACCAATTGATTTTGCATTCTTCACAATCAGTCCATAAAAATAATCAGGCAGGCCCGGAGGTAAACTGCCGCTTGCCACAATATAAGATGGAGAAAAATTTCTTATCTGGTCAACCAATGTTTTAATTGTTTCTTCCTGCACTTCTCTTCCCGGAAATGTAAAACGATATTGATTGTTGGTAGAAGTTTCAAGCACAATCCAGTTTTCTCTTGTTTCCACTTTTGTATCTACTGCATGAAAAACAATGTTCTCTTCTTTCAACAAAGAACAGAGATTGTTTCCATTATGCCCACCTGCAGGAAACAAAGCAACAGATGTGGTTTCTAATTTCTTCAATGCTTTACTTACATTAATGCCGCCGCCGCCCGGTTCGTTCACTACTTCTGTACACCGCAGCTTACTTTCAGGTTTTAATTTTTCAGCTTTTGAACTTTTATCAATACAGGGGTTAAGGGTAATTGTAAGAATCATTTTAAAATATTAATCAGTTAAAGGAATTATTTTCTATTTCTGCCAATACAAGGTCTATTCGTTTGGCCAGAGTATCATGATCAGTATATCCTCTTGCAACCAAATGAAATTTTGTTTCAGTTAATTGCAGCAATACCTGCGGAAAGCCGGTAACCTGTAATTGTTTGCACAACTGAAATTCATAATATGCTTTCTCTTTATATTCTTCTGATTTCAGTTTGCTGTAAAAATCATCCGCAGCAATAGCATACTTCTGCAGCAAATGACGATATGCTTCATTATCCGTTAAGTCCCTTCCTTCGTAATGCAAACTATATTGCAGATCAGCAGCAAACTGCACCTGCAGTTGAGGATATATTTCTTTGAAGATGCTCAGGGCAATGGCCGGTTTTTCTGATGAAGGAAACCAATCGCTCTTATCGGGATGATTGATATGCCACAAATAATCTTCGCCGAATTTTATACCGGTTAGTTCTTCTACTCTTATATAAGCGCCTTTTATATAGTTAGCTGTAGCGCTGATGTGTACGGGTTGTTCAGGCAATACCATTCCTCCGCTTAACACTTCCGCATACATTTTGTCTTTGTATTCTTCAGCAATTTTTTTGATTACGGAACTGAAACCGTAACACCAGCCGCAATACGCATCGTAACAATAAATCAATGTGGGTTGCATGCTGCGAAGTTATACCGAAGTGAAATATATTTTAGTTCAATGTTAATTTGGTCGGCATCCCGAAGCGTGCCTTTCGGGACCATCTAAGATTTCCACATAGCGCCTTGCGCTATTTAATAAATCAAGATGGTATTACATTGATTGCTATAAAAATTAATGCGCCTCCAACCAGTTGGCGCCTGTTCCGGCTTCTGCAATAACAGGAACATCATTTGTTAACGGCATGGCTGTTTGCATACAATCAATGATCAGGGTTTTGATTTCATCCACTTCCTCTTTCACTACATCAAAAACCAATTCATCATGTACCTGCAAAATCATTTTACTTTTGAAATGACCCTTTTGCAAGGCTGTATATGTTTTAATCATTGCCAGTTTAATCATATCAGCTGCTGTTCCCTGTATGGGTGAGTTGATGGCGTTGCGTTCTGCAAAACCACGAACGGTAAAGTTGGAGGAGTTGATGTCTCTCAACCAGCGCTTACGCCCCATCAGGGTTTGTACATATCCATGCTCTCTTGCAAAATTCACCGTATCGTCCATATATTTTTGAATGCCTGCAAATTCCTTTTTATAATTATCAATGATTTCTTTTGCTTCTGTTCTGCTGATGCCCAAGTTATCAGCCAGGCCAAATGCACCTTGTCCGTAAATAATTCCAAAGTTGACACTCTTTGCTTTGTAACGCATTTCCTTAGTTACATCTTTCTCATCAATTTTATACACTTTAGCTGCTGTAGCTGTGTGAATGTCTTTGCCTTTGATAAATGCATCGCACATTGCAGGATCACCACTGATGGCAGCAACAATACGTAATTCAATTTGTGAATAGTCGGCACTCAGCAACACATGATTTTCATCTCTTGGTATAAATGCTTTGCGTATTTCTTTTCCCCGTTCTGTTCTTACAGGAATGTTTTGCAAATTCGGATTTTGTGAACTTAACCTTCCGGTAACCGCAACTGCTTGCATATATGAAGTATGAATCCTTCCCGTTTTACGATTGATCAGTAATGGCAATGAATCTGCATACGTTGATTTTAATTTGGTGAGTTCCCGAAACGTTAAAATATCTTCTACAATCGTACTTGTATGGGCCAGCTTCAGTAACACATCTTCACCTGTTGCGTACTGTCCTGTTTTTGTTTTCTTCGCTTTGGGATCCAGTTTCAAATGATCAAACAACACTTCGCCCAATTGTTTGGGTGAAGCAAGATTGAATTTTAACCCGGAGGAACTGTACACTTTTTCTTCTGCCTCTTTTGCATCCTTCTCCAATTGTTTTGAATAGTCATTCAAAAAGTCAACGTCTATTTTAATTCCTTCAAACTCCATATTGGTTAATACTTTCACCAATGGATTTTCTACTTCATAAAACACTCGTTCCACTTCTTTTTCCTTCAGCTTGGGAAACAAAACATGTTTCAGTTGAAGTGTGATGTCTGCATCTTCTGCTGCATATTCTTTGATCTTTTCTAATTCCACATCACGCATGGTGCCCTGACTCTGTCCTTTCCCCTTCTTACCAATCAGTTCTTCAATATGCACCGGTTCATAACCAAGAAACTGGGCGCTGAGCAAATCCATGCTGCGTTTACCTTCCGGTTCAATTACATAATGAGCAAGCATGGTATCAAATAAATTTCCTTTCAATTCCACATCATACCATTTCAATACCAACAGATCATATTTTATATTCTGACCAATCCAGGTTTTTGTGTCATCATCAAACAAAGGTTTAAACAGATCCAATATTCTTTTTGTTTCTGTTTGATCAGCAGGACAAGGAATGTAATATGCTTTCCCATGCTGAAAAGAAAAACTCAACCCTACCAGCTCGCAATCATTGGCATCAAGCCCTGTTGTTTCACTGTCAAAACAGATTTCTTTTTGCTTCATTAATTCATCAACCAGCTTTTTGATTTCTGCTTCTGTTGTTACCGCAATATATTCATGTGGCGTGTTATGAATGTTTTTTCCGGCGGCTACCGCCTCCCCTAAATCCCCCGCCAGTTGGCGGGGGACTTGCAGCCCTCCGCTTTCTTCTGTAACATCACTTTCATTAATGTTTATCTCCTGATCAGCTTGTTTCGATTTATCGGAGGCTTTCTTAGCTCCTCCTCCTTTGGGGGAGGCTGGGAGGGGGCTTGGATTTCCAAACAAATCTGTTTGCACACCAACAGGTGGGGTATTGAACACGTTGAAATCATCACCCAATATGCGTTTGCCAATGGCCTTGAATTCAAGTTCGGTAAACACATCTTTCAATTCTTCTTTATTCCAGTCTTTCAGTCTGAAATCTTCTTCATGAAATTCAACCGGCACATTCATGATAATGGTTGCCAGTTTTTTACTTAGGATGGCCAGTTCTTTTCCATTCTTTACTTTTTCACCCATGGCGCCTTTAATCTTATCTGCATTTTCCAATACGTTTTCCAATGTTCCATATTCAGCTAAAAGTTTGGCGGCAGTTTTTTCACCCACGCCGGGTATGCCGGGAATATTATCTGCAGAATCGCCCATCATTCCTAAAATGTCAATTACCTGGCTTACCTCTTTAATATTCCATTTGGCACATATTTCAGCAGGACCCATAATTTCCACATCACCACCCTGGTAACCGGGTTTATAAATTTTCACTTTCTCCGTCACCAGCTGACCATAATCTTTATCGGGTGTAACCATATATACTTCATACCCAGCAGCCTCAGCCTGTTTGCTGAGTGTGCCAATAATATCATCTGCTTCAAACCCGTCTTTTTCAATAACAGGAATGTTGAACCCTTTGATGATGCGTTTGATATCAGGCAAAGCAGCTAACAGATCTTCCGGCGCTTCCTGGCGGTTGGCTTTGTACGCAGCAAAATCTGTGTGGCGTTCTGTTGGCGCATGCGTATCAAAGCACACCGCCATGTGAGATGGTTTTTGGTTGTTAATCAATTCAACCAATGCATTGGTAAAACCAAACTGTGCGTTTGTATTTTTTCCTTTTGAAGTAATACGTGGACTGCGGATGAGTGCATAGTATGCACGAAAGATGAGTGCAAGCGCATCGAGCAGGAAAACTTTTTTATCATCAGCCATACCGCTAAGGTAAAGCCCTCTTTGCACCTTCACCAACAGGAAAGGATTTTTTTTATAAATAAAAAAAGGAGGTGGTAGAAACCACCTCCGCAAAACTTACATTATGAGAAAATTCAACACCGGCAGCAAAATAAAAAGATAGGGTACGGATCGCCGGTTATTGACCTGCTTACGAAAAAATTAAATAAGATTTTGATTATTTGCCTGTGTTTTCAGCCATTTCATTTTCCAATGGCTTAGCTTCTTTGGGTTGTTGTACTGTTTGTTGCTTTGCAACTTCAGATTTACCTGCAACTACACGGGCAAGAAAAGAATCTTCCTTGTAGAACACGTTTAAATAAATGGCAAATAGGAAAAATACGAACGAGAAGAAACGCAATGGTTTTTTCATGACTGTTGGATTTAGTTTTTTCAAAAGAATTGGACAATTCAAAAGTAGATACAGATTTTGATTTAAACAACACTTCTATGCTGTTTTTTAAAAATTGAGGGTTACTACTTAGAAGTGTTTGGGTAAAATTACGGTTGGCTGAAATGCAGTACAGCATTAACTTACAGCACACCTTCTTTGATCTCATCCCACAGATCCCTGTAGCATTGTGCAGCATAACTGCTGCGTGCAAATTCTTCTAACGGAGCTTTGTGTACACCCATTTTTTCTACATCACTTAAGTAAGGAATATAGTTTTCAAAGAAGCGTTTGTCTTTGTATAATTCGTCCATCACTTCATTGTGCATATTGCGGCGCAGATCGGTCATGGTAAAAAAACAAGTCATCTTTTTAGCATCTATCTCTTTTTCTTTAAAGAATTCTTTTATCATCTGGTAGGTGCGCACTGAAAGTGTTGTAGGAATAATCGGCATCAAAACAATATCAGCTGCATTAAAAATATTTTCTGCCAGGGAACTTAATCCGGGAGGGCAATCAATGAACACAAAATCATATTCGTTCTTCAACTGTTTTAATATCGTTGCAAGCCGTTTCTTTGAGCCCTGCATTTCGCCAATCATCACATCATGTGCTTTCGCCGTTACATCAGCAGGAATGATATCGAGATTCTCATATTCCGTACTCATGATGCTGTTTGCTAACTCTGCATCTTTTCCCAGCAGGTCACGCATCACCACTTTTTGTTTGGGCTTTATATTATAATAAAAGGAAGTTGCGCCCTGGGGATCAATATCCCATAAAAGGGTTTTATACCCTTCTTTTGCAGCGAGATAAGCGAAGTTGACACAACTGGCAGTTTTGCCAACACCACCCTTGAGATTGAATAATGCGAATGTGAACATGGTTGATTTTTTTTAATAGAGATTGAAGATAAGAAAAGATAGGAATTGTAATTTTACCCCGAAGAGTTACCTTTAAACAGATTTTCAACCTGCCTTGACCTTCACTGGTTGCTGCCCATACTGATTTCACCCTCATGTTTAACCATTTATTTTCATACAAATGATTAAAAAACTGGAAGGGGAGCATTGGAAGGAAGCTGATTTTCCAAACTCGCTCAAAAAGAAATATGCTATCAGTAATAAAGGGCGGCTCGCCAGCTTTACCAACAAGCTTTTTGAAGACGGCACCCTGCTGAAAGGAAGTTTGCAGGAAGGATACAAGATTATGCGGTATTCTGTTACTACAAGAAAACGGAAACGCCACGAGTTTGTATTTTTTCACACATTAGTAGCCACGTATTTTTGCAAACAAAAATCAACCTTACATAAAAAAGTAGTGTTTAAAGATTTTAACCGTAAAAATCTTGCCGCTTCCAATTTAAAATGGGTAACTGTTGCTGAACAAAACAAACATAGTTTTGAGAGCCCCGCCTATATGAAAGTATCAAGAAGATTAAGAGAACCGGTAAAAGGCCCCCGATTAGATGTAGAGAAAGTGAGGAAAATAAAAATTGCATTAAAAAAAGGCAATACCCTGAAAGACCTTGCGCTAAAGTATAAAGTAAGTGACATGCAGATACACCGTATTAAAACCGGAGAAAACTGGGGGCATGTGAAGCTCTGATTTACCATACTTCCCAATCAAAATCTTTCAATTCATTTCTGGTAGTTGGTTTTTGTAAGCCGTTTGTGAGTTGCTCCACCCGTTGACCCACATATTTCTTCAGCTCCGATACTTTGATGGTTTTGTTTTTATTCAAAGCCTCCAATAAACTGAAAGTAAAGACTCCGTTCTCCAGATCGTCCCGTTCCTGGGCAAATTGCACGCCTCCTGCTGCAGAAATGATAGTGGTGCCTGTACCCTTGCCTACATTTACAAACAGGGATTGCATGAGTTCAAAACTGTTTTGTAAGCCAACGGTTTTTGTTTCAACCGTTTCCTCATCTTCTGAACCACGGTTCATGATCAATCCTTTATTGCCTGTTTTGTTCTTTGCTTGCTGAATAGCCAGCATTTCATCTTTATCCACTTCTCCGCTATGACAGGCATCGAGTAACAATAATTTTTTTCTTGCAGGAATACTATCCAACAGATTTTCTATTTCTTCATAAGCAATACCATTCTCTTGGGGCTTATTGAAGTTGACAGTATAAGAAGATAAATAGTAATCATATTGTTTTGATAACAATCCATGACCGGAATAAGCAATGATCACTTTATCATTGATATTGGTTTTGAGCAGTTTTTGTTTGAGGTACTGCACATTACTGAGTGTAACATTTTGATCGAACAATGTATCAATGATGATTCGACCTTTGTATTTTTCTTTCAGCTTCAATGCAAGATCACGGATGTCCTTTACACACCATTGCAGGTTTCTTTTGCTATCAGCAAACTGGTTGATGCCAATGCCGATAAAATGTACGGTTTCTTTGATTGGTTGTGCTGCTGTGTATTTTACATACAAAGGCATGCGGTAGCTTTCTGTTCCGTTCACATTGGTAACAGATGATTCTATTCTGTTTTCACCCTGTGATAAGCTGATACGGATCGTTGTATCAAATGAGTTGCTGTTCCTGTTACGGATATTAATTCCTTTGATACCGAACAGCGGCACTTCATTGATCCAGATGTTGAAACGGTCCAGTTTGTAATTACTGTCGATTCCTTTTATTCTGATGTTGAGATGCTCCATCCTCTGTTCATATTCAACCGCATCACGGTTTACAAAATCTGCTTCGGGTACACTGTAACCATCGCTGAACTGTGTTGTATCAATATCAAGCTTTTTTATACGCTTGTAATATGCCCGTTTATAAGAGTTGATCAATGCAGTATCAGTGTTACCTATTGCTTCTAATACTTTATCGGGACGGTTATATTTAACATCTAATTGCTCGAAGCTGATGATCTTTAAATCTTTGGTAACGTAATGCAACTGTTTGGCAGCAGACTGTGAGCCCTTATAAAACCCTGCAGGAATAATAGTGATGTATTCATTTGCTTTAAAGGGCACTGTTTGATAAACGGGATACATATCCTTTCGATCAATTTTCCAGTATTTCATCGTGCCATCTTCAGAACAGGTTAACAGCTCCTTATTATTGATGAAGATTGGTACAAGACTGGATGAATGCAGTTTACGGTTATAAAGTAATTCACCTGATGTTACATCCCATACATTCATACTCCCTCTTCCCGTTCCTGCAGCCAGTAAATTTCCATTTTTAGAAACAGTGGCACTGTTAAAACCTGTTTCATTTTCAATTGGAAAAGACCGGAGCAGTTGATATGTTTTAAAATCAAACAGGTCAACCGAACTTTCGGTAATAGCTATCATATATCGTCCATCTTCCGTTTGGTGTGCATTATGAATCCACCCTGATACTTTGAGCTTTCTGATAATATTTAAATTTATATCACAGATATTGACAGTACTGTCTGTTTGATTACAATAAAGAATTAAACTCCCATCCCTGCTGAAATTAGCTGAAACAAGCCGTTTTTTGCTGCTTATCTTTTTTATTGTTTTGTATGTTTTTAAATATATTACTTCAAAAGATACATTCCAGTTTTTAACTACCCTAAGTACTTCATCTCGCATTAAAATAACCATCCTGTCATTCGTATTATTTATCTGAGCTGATGTGATAGGCCACTTTTTTTTAATTTTTTTGATCATCATGCCAGAAGAAGTATTCCAGATTTTAATAGTAGAGTCCCATGAAGAAGTTACAAGCATTTGTTTGGATGAAGAAAAAGACAGGTCACTCAGCAATTCCAGATGTGCATTGTAATATGCAACTACTTCTCCTTTTTTAAGATTGATCATTTTCCCGTATCCTTCATCATCGCCAAACAGTAAATGATCATTTGAAAGAACAGGCGCTTTTGTACTTTGTGTTTGCCCTATGAACTTTTGAGAAAGAAAACCTGTATCAGCCTGTATCTTATATTCCCTGATTGCATTATCGCCCATGACCAGGTAAAATTTTTTTTGCTTGTCGTTGACTGCAATTACTCCCCCAACATTTTTCATGTTCCTGGTTGCAGCATCATAGTCAATATATTGAACGGTGTTCCCTTCTTTTGTATCAAAATAAGATGCTTCAATGCCATCTTTCACAATAAAATGCCTGCCTGAATCAACAAATTCAACATTATCAAATCCATACTTGAATTTATCAAATGAATAAACATATCCTTTCTGCAGGTTCAAAAGTTGCACGGTACTGTCGGCCATGCCCAATAATAAGTTTCCCTCATGTTTAGAATAGCTGAATGCAGTTGGGGTTCCAGCTAAACTGTCAATCCTGATCGTTCTTTTTATTTTCAAACTATCGTATGCAAGCTGATGTATGTAAACATCCTTCAAATCAAACCGAACAAGGTAAAGGCTGTCTTTAAAATCTAGGAAATAAAATTCATGTAAAACTCCCGGGTAAATAATTTCTCTGCTTTTACTCAGCTCTTCATCCAATAAATAAAAAACAATTTTATTCTTTTGTTTTTTTGCAATAAGGATATTTCTATCATCATTTAAATAGCCGGTACTGACAATCGAATCCTCAGAAATATAAGTATGGAGAAGCTTCCCTGTTGCAGCATCCCAAACCTGAACATGATGATCTTTATAAGTTAAGAGATGTTTCCCGCTTTGAGAATACCAGGCATGGTTAAAAATTTCTTTGATGATAATTTCTGCTTTGCCGGTAGTTAAATTCCAAATGATACTTGAATCTGTTTCGCCAAGAATAAATACATGTTTACCGGAGGGACTTATCTTCATTTCAGATCCCTTATTCTCCATGTTTAAATTAAAAATGAGTTTCCCTGTTCTGGTTTCCCACACTTTTGTATTGATATCATTAAACGATCTTGAAAGGATATATTTTCCGTCGGGAGTTGATTGAATATCCTGTACTCCTTGCGGATGGCCTATTGGAATAACCAACCTCGGTTCCTGTGCCAAACAAGTAAATACAAAAAGAAAACTGAGTACAGTTGCAAGGGTACGTTTCATCTGGTAAGATAAGCTGCATTTCATAAATAACAACTACCAACAAAGAGGTAATTTTATATCACCAAACGTTCCAGTCAAAATCTTTCAATTCATTTCTTGTAGTTGGTTTTTGTAAGCCGTTGGTGAGTTGTTCCACCCGTTGGCCCACATATTTCTTCAGCTCCGATACTTTGATGGTTTCAAATTGTCGCATGGCCTCTAATAAACTAAA
>CAMTVU010000112.1:0-19844 GCA_947085245.1 uncultured Chitinophagaceae bacterium
AATCTTGCAAAAGAAGCAAAGTGGGCACAAAATATTTACGAAGCCAATGTGGGTTTTAAACTTACTAAAGATTATAACGTGTGGCTCGATGCCGGTGTAATGCCTTCGCATATTGGTATTGAATCAGCTATTGGAAAAGATAACCTGGTTGCAACAAGAAGTATTGTGGCCGATAACACTCCTTATTATGAAACAGGGCTAAGGCTGAGTTATAAACCCAATGCACATTGGTATTTAGCCATGCTTACACTTACCGGGTGGCAACGCATAACTGTTGCTGCTAACCAGTTGGGTACACATTGGGGCATGCAGATCACTTACACGCCATCTTCAAAATTTTCTTTCAACAGCAGCAGTTATATTGGCCAGATTTTTAATGGACGCAACCTCACACGTATTTACTCTAACCTTTCTTCCACTGTTTCAGTAAGTGAAAAAGCAGCGTTTACTTTTGGATGGGACATTGGCTTACAGGAAAATATTGCTGATGCCAACCGCACCGATATTTGGAACGGGATGCTTGTTTTCTTCAGGTATGAGCTGAAACCCGGTAAATGGAGTACAACACTGCGTTACGAACGGTTTATTGATAAACGCAACGTATTCTTATCATTGCCCTTGGCTGCCAATAAACGGTTTAATGTAAACCATGCATCGGTAAACCTTGATTGGAAACCGGTAAACAATCTCCTTCTCCGTGCCGAAGCCAATTACCTGCAATCTCCTTATCCATTATTTTTCAAGGGAAATCAGTTGGTGGCAAATCAGTTCAGCGCATTTTTCATTGCTTCTTACAACCTGCAATTCAGCAAAAAAAGACCGGAAGCTAACTGAAAAGGATTAAGATTATTTGATATAGTCATTCATTCTTTCCGCATATTGTCCACAGGAGTCACAGATGATTTTTTTCAAACAAAAAATCATCGTAGGTTTGCATGACCTCCACTATTTTTTATTTCCATTTTACATTCGGGCAGGTCCGTTTAACTTGAAAATCTTTTTTTATGGCCAAGTACATTTTTGTAACCGGTGGCGTTACATCATCATTAGGGAAAGGAATTGTTGCAGCATCGCTTGCAAAGTTGTTACAGGCCCGTGGGTTTAAAGTAACCATTCAGAAATTCGATCCCTACATCAATGTTGATCCCGGCACATTAAATCCGTATGAACATGGGGAATGTTTTGTTACCGAAGATGGAGCTGAAACAGATCTGGATCTTGGGCACTACGAACGTTTTTTAAATATTCATACATCACAGGCCAATAACGTTACAACAGGCCGCATTTATCAAACCGTTATCAACAAAGAAAGAGAAGGCGCTTATCTTGGTAAAACCGTACAGGTGGTTCCGCACATCACAGATGAAATTAAACGGAGGATGTTGTTGCTGGGTAAAGATTCCCGGTATGATATTGTGATTACAGAAATTGGCGGAACGGTAGGTGATATTGAGTCGTTACCATTTATTGAAGCTGTTCGTCAAATTCAATGGGAACTGCCCGATGAAGATTGCTTAGTTGTTCATCTTACCTTGATTCCGTATTTAAAAGCAGCGAAGGAATTAAAAACAAAACCAACGCAGCACAGTGTAAGGATGTTGAGCCAGGAAGGAGTGCATCCCGATATTATTGTGTGCCGTACTGAAAAACCATTGAGCTCAGAAATACGACGCAAGATTGCTTTGTTCTGTAACGTTAAACCCGAAGCTGTAATTGAGGCAATTGATGCTTCTACCATTTATGAAGTGCCATTGTTCATGCTGAAGGAAAAATTAGATGTGATCTGTTTAAAAAAACTCAGCGTTACCATTTTTCCTGAACCAGACTTAGAAAGCTGGAAAAAGTTTTTAGACAAGTTGAAATACCCCAAGAGCCAGGTAAGTATTGGTTTGATTGGAAAATATATTGAACTGCAGGATGCTTACAAATCCATTCTTGAAAGTTTTATTCATGCAGGTGCTATGAATGAATGCAAAGTGAATGTGGTAAATGTGCATAGTGAATTTATTACCGATCAGAATGTTGCTGAAAAACTGGCAGGGTTAGATGGATTATTAGTTGCCCCCGGTTTTGGTAACCGTGGTATTGAAGGAAAGATCACTGCCATTAAATATGCACGGGAAAACAATTTACCCTTCTTTGGTATTTGCCTGGGTATGCAAATGGCTTGTGTTGAATTTGCAAGAAATGTATTAGGATTGAAGGATGCTCACTCATTTGAAATGAATCCTGAAACACCCGATGCTGTAATTGACATGATGGAAGAACAGAAGAAGATCACCACCAAAGGCGGAACCATGCGTTTGGGTTCTTATCCCTGCGATATAAAAGAAGCATCATTAGCCCATAAAATTTACAATAACCTGCATATAAGTGAACGTCACCGTCACCGTTACGAATTCAACAACAAATACCTTGATGCATTTGAGCAGGCAGGCATGATCCCAAGCGGAAAGAATCCTGAAACAGGGTTGGTAGAGATCATTGAAAATTCAAAACATCCGTTCTTTATTGGCGTACAATATCATCCGGAGTTGAAGAGTACAGTTGAAAGCCCGGCACCTTTGTTTGTGCATTTTATTAAAGCGGCAAAAGAATATTCTGAGAAGCAGCATTCGGTTAAGAACCCGTTGCTGGAGAGTGAGATGATATAAATGATTTTAGATGTACGATGTTAAATTTTTCAACATCAGCACAAGCCCCGCACATTTTCATCATTGCGTTTCCATTCTTAACCAAAATATGCAAACTGTAACCCATTCAGGTTGCAAGCATCAGCAAGCAGAATTTCAATCAATCTTCCTCCGAATACCTACCTTTGCGGCTCAATTTTTAAAACATGAATTTCGACCGGAATACGATTATTGGTTTTGTGGCAATGATGGTGCTGCTGTTTGGTTATATCTATTTTACCCAGCGCCAGCAGGGAGCTTTGGAAATAGAGAAGCAAAGAGCCACTGATTCCATCGCAAAAACAGAAGCAGCTAAGAAAAAGTTGGTTGATACAGTTGCCCTCAAACAGGATGCTGTAAAAAGAGATTCTGTAAATAATATACAGGCTGCGGGTGGTTTTCAGGGTGCCGCAACAGGATCTGAACAAATTACTGTTGTAGAAAACGAAGTAATGAAAGTGAGCTTTACTAATAAAGGCGGCTATCCCAAATCAATTGAACTGAAAAATTACAAACGCTATGACGGCAAGCAGGTGGTATTGGGCGGCAATGATCATCAACTGATCTATTCAATTAATACCGGCAATAATCAATCAGCGCTTACATCACAATTAAATTTTGCAACGGGGCAGGTTACAAAAACTACGGATGGGCAAACCATTAAATTCATATTGGCCAATGCAGCAGGCCAGTCAGTGGAGCATGAGTTCAACATTAAGAACAACGATTATTTAATTGGTTGGAATATTAAATTAGTTGGTGCAGATAAATTATTAACACAGGGGATTTTAAACATCAACTGGGATATTACAACTCATCAGCAGGAGAAAGACTTAAAGTATGAGAAGGGCCAAAGCAATATTGCCTACGTGGAAGAAGATGATTATGATTTTTCAGCTGCTGGTGCTTCTGGTAAAGAAGATAGCAAAAAGTTAGGTGATAAAACAAAATGGCTGGGCATGAAGCAGCAATTCTTCAACACCACAGTTATTGCCGGTAGTAATTTTTCTTATGCTGAAGCAAACTGGAAAGTACCTGCCGAAGAAGAAGATTCATTGCAAAAGGTGATGGATGTAAAAAGTATTCTTCGTTTTAATATTACCGGCGCTTCTTCTGCAACAGTTCCTTTACAATTATATTTTGGTCCGAATGATTTTCATATTCTCAAAGCGTATAATAATAAACTGGAAAGTCATGTGCAGTTGGGTTATGGCATTTTTGCGTTTGTAAAGTATATCAACCGTTGGGTGGTAATGCCCGTATTTGATTTCATTCATAAATATGTTGGCAGTATTGGAATTGTAATTCTGTTGCTCACATTCTTTATCCGTTTGGTCATTTCTCCGCTTACTTATTCAAGTTATCTCAGCGGTGCAAAGATGAAAGTGCTTAAACCGGAAATTGAAGAGTTAAAGAAAAAGCATGGCAGTGATCAGCAGGCCATGAGCATGGAGCAGATGAAACTTTTTAAACAGGCAGGTGTAAACCCTTTGGGTGGATGTATCCCGGCTTTATTACAAATTCCCATCTTCTTTGCATTGTATAGTTTCTTTAATGCCAACATTGGGTTACGTGGCGAAAGTTTTTTATGGGCAAAGGATCTGTCATCTTATGATACCATTGCTCAGCTTCCTTTCAATATTCCTTTCTTTGGCGATCATGTGAGTTTGTTTACCATCACCGCAACCATCACCAGTTTTTTAATTTCTGTGTATAACATGCAGATGACACCAACACAGGATAACCCGGTGATGAAGTACATGATTTATTTCTTTCCTGTGATGATGCTGTTCATCTTTAACAGTTTGCCGTCAGCCTTAACCTGGTATTATACCGTTTCAAACGTTGTAACACTTGGCTTACAGCTGGTCATCCAGAAATTTATCATTGATGATGCGAAGATTCATGCAAAAATGCAGGAAAATAAAAAGAAACCTGTTACCAAATCAAAATGGCAGGAGAGGCTGGAACAGGTGCAGCAAAGCAATCAGAAACTGCAGGGTATGCAGAAGAAAGGACCAGCAAAAAAGTAATCTTAGAAACTGTCTATTAATGATTTTAAAATTGTAACATCAGTTTAATTCGTCTGACGGCCCCAGAAGGCCGTGCCGACTACAGCGAGCTCACACTTGGTCGGTACGGTTGCAAACCGTCAGACCTCTTAGACTGCAGGGTATGCAGAAGAAGGGGTCAACAAAAAAGTAATCTTAACAAAACATACATCACCCAGACCGGAACGTCTGGGTTTTTTGTGAATTGAAAATGCAACTTGGCACACTATTTTTATATCTTTAGTCTGTACACAACAATCAGAAAAATTATGAAGCAGATCGTTAAGATTGGTTTAATGTTCGGGTTAATAACTTTGGTGAATCAATTGCATGCCCAGCAATCCTTTAATGAAGGTGTTGTATCGTACAACATAATTGTAAATACCGGCAACAACGAAGCAAAAGCAGCCGACCTCTTAGATGGAGCTACTCAAAAAATATATTTCAAAGGCATCAACACACGTACAGAGCTTACAAGCATACTGGGTAAAACAGTTACGCTGCATGATTCAAAAGCCGGGAATGCAGTGGTGATGAATGAATATGGTGATCAGAAAATTCTCATCCGTATGACAAAAGAGAATTACGATGACCGTAACAGTAAATATGCCGGCATTCAGTTTGAATTTTTACCCGAAACAAAAAAGATACTTGGCTACAACTGCAAACTGGCTATTGCTAAAATGAAAGACGGTTCAACATTCAGCGTGTATTATACAGATGAAATAGCATTTCAGAATAAAGATTACGGCGTTCAGTTTCAGAACCTGCCCGGCTTTCCTTTGGAATATGAATCAGAACTGGGTAAAATGAAAGTAACTTATATAGCGGATAATATCAGCTTCGATCCAGTGGCAGCCGCATTGTACGATGTGCCCAAAAAAGGGTACCGGGAAATGACGTATGAAGAAGTAAAGAAAGCAAGGACGAAAAATTAAGAAATTTTAAAACCCTCCAATCGGAGGGTTTTAAAATTTTATTTAATTTCTTTTTGCGGGGTTTTAAACTTGCTGAAAACCACTTTTTGTTTTACCGGAAGTACATAAAGATTATTCCCTTTTTGAAAACGTACCGAATTACCATGCAGTACAAGATTGGTTGCATTGGTATTTGAAAAATTCAAACCACTTCTGAAGCGGTATCCGTTATTAAAGCTGAGAGGATTGTTCTTTAAATTTAATTTGGTAACTACTGTATTCTTATTGTCTTTCTTTTTACCACCACCTGAAGTAAAGCTTGCAGATGAAGCAGAATGCAACATAACAAAACATAAAAACAACAGGATGCTGTTTCTCAAAACTTTTTGGGTATTTACTGTTTTGGCTTGCATGATTTTACAAATTTATGGGTTTATTAAAAGGATTCGTATGCCGGTTGCCATATTTTTCTCAATATATTAACGTATGTTGATAACTAAATGTTACACATACATTGTACTTTTTATTGAAATGGGGTTAATTTACAATAACCTTCAACCACATGAAGCAAAATCCTTTCCGTCAAGACAGAGAAGAAATCAGGGAACTACTTCGTTTGTTCGAAAACCTTAAAAATGGCCGTTCACACTCATTCCTGGAGGAAGAAGCTTTTGAAAAGCTGATTGATTATTTTGATGATAAGGAAGATATGACCCAGGCTTTACAGGCGGCTGAGCTTGGAATTGAGATTTACCCTTATTCATCTTCTTTACTCATAAAAAAGGCTGATTTGCTCCTGGCTACCCGCCAGTACAAGCAGGCATTGGAAATATTGGAACAGGTTGAATTGCTCGACAGTAACGATATTAATCTTTTTATTCTTAAAACAGATGCTTACCTGGCGCTGGATCAGCAGGAAAAAGCAGTGGAGCTGCTGCAGGAAGGTCTTGAGCTTTTTACCGGAGATGAAAGATTGGAACTGCTTTTTGAACTGGCTGATGTATATGACGATTATGAAGAGTTTGAAAAGGTATTTGATTGCCTCAAATTGATTCTTGAGGAAGAACCCGCCAACGAAGAGGCTCTTTATAAAATTTGTTTCTGGACAGACTTTACCGGGCGAAACGAAGAATCCATCCGCCTGCACCTCAATATCATCAACGAACATCCTTACAGTGAACTTGCCTGGTTTAATCTTGGAGCTGCATACCAGGGTTTGAAGTTGTATGAAAAATCAATTGATGCATACATGTACTGCATTGCCATTGATGAAAAATTTGATTATGCTTACCGCAACATCGGGGATGCTTATATCCGTTTGAGGAAGTACAAAGATGCTATTGAAATGCTGGAGAAGGTACTTGAACTGAGCAGGCCTGAGGAAGTGATTTATGAAGCCATTGGTTATTGTTACGACAGGATGGGCAAGTACGCACAGGCGAGGTTTCATTACCGAAAAGCATCACACATGAATCCCGAAGACAGCAAGCAGTATTATAAAATTGCCTGTACTTATATTAACGAAGGGCAGTATGAAAGCGCCGTTAAACAATTGCAGCTGGCTTTAAAAATTAGCAGGTTGCAACCGGATTATAATTTGGCCATAGGTATGGCTTTTGCAGAACTGGGACAGTATAAAAATGCTATTGAGCATTATTCAAATGTTATTAAAGCACGCCCCAAAAATGTAAAAGGCTGGAGCGCCATGCTGGAGTGTATGCTGCAAGCTGATATGCTGGGAAATGCTGATGAATATGCATGTGCAGCTTATGAGGCAACGGGAAGCAAGCCTGTTTTTATTTATTACAGGGCGGCCATCTTTTTTGCAATGGGTAAAACCAAGCAGGCCATCAACCAGCTTGAATACGCAATGGCCAAAGCTCCCAAGCTTATAAAAAAGCTCATTGAACTTCAACCAAAAATTTTACAGCACCCGCAGGTAGTTGATCTTATAGCACGGTATAAAAAATCCCGTTCTATTTAAAGTATTTCAGTTGGGTAGTGAGAATTACAATGATATAAATCATAATTGCCCTTTGCCCCTGCTTTCCTATTTTTGCGGCTGTTAAAAAATTATCAAGCAATGAACTTTAATCTTACACAAATTCCGCAAAGAGCAAAGAAGCCCCGTACACATGGATTAACAATGGTAATGGATAAAGGCCTTAGTGTTGAAGAGGTAAAGAATTTTTTAAGTATTGCCAATCCGCATGTTGATATTGTAAAACTTGGCTTTGGAACATCTTTCGTTACACCCATACTGCGGGAAAAACTGGAAGTATATGCACAGCATAATATGCCCGTTTATTTCGGCGGTACCTTATTTGAGGCATTTCTCGTACGCAACCAATTTGAAGATTATATCAGCATGTGTAAAGACTATGGTATAAAATATATGGAGGTGAGTGATGGTTCCATTGAAATACCCCATGCTGAGAAATGCGGTTATATTGAAAAATTAACCAAACACGGAATTGTATTGAGTGAAGTGGGCAGTAAGGATGCAGCACATATCATACCTCCTTACAAATGGATTGAATTGATGAAAGCTGAACTGGAAGCAGGATCAACTTATGTAATTGCTGAAGCAAGAGAAGCAGGTAATGTTGGTATTTACCGTGGTACAGGAGAAGTAAGGGAAGGATTGGTGCAGGAGATATTAACTCAGATACCCGAGGAAAAAATCCTTTGGGAAGCGCCGCAAAAAGCACAGCAACTCTATTTCATTGAACTGATTGGCCCAGATGTAAACCTGGGAAATATTGCTCCCTCTGAGGTTCTTCCGCTTGAAACAATGCGTATAGGATTGAGAGGAGATACGTTTCATTTGTTCCTAAATAAACAAACCCGCCAATGAGGCAATTTGGTTTGATAGGTTATCCCTTATCACATTCCTTTTCTAAAAATTATTTCAAAAGGAAGTTTCAGGAAGAAGGTATAACCGATTGCAGTTATGAACTGTACCCCATCAAATCAATTGATGAATTAAAAGTGTTATTAAGTACAGAGACAAATCTCAACGGATTAAACGTTACCATCCCTTATAAAGAAACTGTTCTTCCTTTTTTAGATGATGCATCAGCAGCAGTAAAAGAAATTGGCGCCTGTAATTGTATAAAAATCAGGGATGGGAAACTAACCGGTTATAATACAGATGTAATTGGCTTTGAACAATCGTTATTGCCATTCCTTCAACCCTATTTTAAAAAGGCATTGATATTGGGAACGGGCGGTGCTGCAAAAGCTGTGGCCTGGGTATTGCAAAAATTAAAGATTGAATACAATTATGTTTCAAGGCTTCCTAAAGCAGGGCAACTAACATACGAGCAGCTTGATGCAGATATGATGCAGCAATTTCAACTGATCATTAACAGCACGCCGCTTGGTATGCAACCAAACGTTCATCAAAAGCCATCATTACCCTATACAGGTTTAAACGGGCAGAATTTGTGCTACGATCTTATTTATAATCCTGAAATGACGGCTTTTCTATCGGAATGTGAGCAACAGGGCGCTGTTGTAAAGAACGGTTTGGAAATGCTGGTAATACAGGCCGAGGAAAGTTGGAAAATCTGGAACAGTTGATAGTAGTTAAATCAACAGTCCCGTTTACTTTTGTATTAGCGAATTCACAAAAACGAATGCACAGCCGGCTCATCATATCTTTTATGTTTCTTTTTCTTGCTTTGCATGGTTTGGCTCAAACTGACAAAGCAGATGAACTTTATAAAAACGGACTTCAGCTCAAAAAAGAAGGGAAATGCAGCGAAGCAGTTGCTGTTTTCAAAAAAGCTATTGAATTAAGACCAATTTTCGCAGCAGCATTGTACGAAGTGGGCTGGTGTTACAATGAACTGAACCAGTTTGAAAAAGCAGTACCGTATTTGCAAAAAGTAATTGGGCTTGAAAAGCAGAACTATCTTGCTTTTTCTGAAATTGGTTTTTCTTACTTATCCCTCAACCGTTTTGATGAAGCAATTGAGCATTTGAATAAAGCAGATGCTTTAAAACCAAAACTTGAAACAACAATTTATTATCTGGGATTATACTACGTACGTCAAAATAATAAACCGGAGGCAGTAAAGAAGTATAATGAATTGAGTTTGCTCAACAGCGAATATGCTCCGGGCCTCCTGAATGAAATAAAAAAAATGAAGTGATCTTTTACTTTTGAGAAAGTGCTTCCTTTACTTGCTGTGGCATATATGTAATCTTCTTCCTGTCATAATCATAACAAACCATTCCGGTTTTTGCAAGGGCAACTGTTATTCTTTTTTCGGCTTCCACTTTTTCTAACCGGTAAAAAATATCAAAACCAACAGATGTAAAATTGGTGGCGGCTACTTTTACTTCAGCCACATCGCCATAAAACATTTCTTTTTTAAATTCTATTGCAGCATCAGTCATCATAAGTCCCACACCTCCGCAATTCAATTCAGTGAACTGATGTTTGATGAAAAACTGCATTCTTGCTTCGTGTATGATGGAAAGCACTGCATCATTACCAACATGGTTTCCATAGTTTATATCTGTGATGCGTATGGGAATGATGGCTGTAAATGAAAAGGTTTCGGGTAATGTGAGTTTAATACGGGACATGGGAAATAGCAGTTGATATTTTTATTGCTGATCAGTTGTATTGATGATTTCATTGAGATCAATATATCCTGCCGATGCAGATAAGGTGGCAGACATTGCCATTTGTTGCTGCCAGCGTTTTATCTGTTCATTACAATCTTTTGTTTGCAATGCAGCAGCTGCATCAACGGGTAAAGTGCCGGTATTGTTTGCACATTTCATGTTGATGATCTTTTTTGAAACTCTTACCAGCTCGCCGTTTTCGTTAAGTACTACTAAGTATTCACTTTCAGAAAAACTGCTTTTTTCTGAAACACTTTTCTGATTTTTATGATGGATGTTGTTATAAGATACAGCGTCAGCATATACAACTGCATCATTTAATTTCAGTTCTTCTTTAATTCTTTTCCTGATGCCGGTACGTGAAACTGTTGCAACAGTTGTAGTTTCCTGTTGAGGTTCTGTTTGTACATCAGCAATTGCTGTACCTGGTTTTTGAATGGGTAATGCAGGTGCTTCAACAGCAACTGATGATGCCGCCGGTTCATCATTCTTTAATAACCTGTAAGCCCCCCATGCCAATACTCCTGTAATCATGGCAGCGGCAGCAATACGGTAAACCGGTGCGTACCTGCGGTTGAACGGAATTATTTTTGCTGTTTGCTTTTCATTTAACTGTTCTTCAACAGCAACCCAAACTTTTATTGGAACTTCAGCTTCGGCATCTTCTAATTGTTCAGTATAAAAACGATCAGTTAATCGTTGTTCAATTTCTTCCCATGCAGATTCAGGTGCTGATATTTCTGCTGCAAGGATCTTTTGTTGAAGAGGTGCATCTGCTTCTATCTCATCCAGCACAACAGCAATCTTTTCCCACATCTGCTGAGGCGGAGTTACTTCTGTTTGCAGAAGCTGTTGTTGCAGATTGTTGTCGTTCATAAGAACTTTTATCAGCGTTTAATTTTTTCCTGTAAAATCATTCTTGCCCTTGCCAGTTGCGATTTGCTGGTGCCTTCGCTGATGCCAAGAAGCTCAGCAATTTCTTTATGGCTGAACCCCTCTACCACATACATATTAAAAACGCTGCGATAGCCGGGCGATAATGCACTTACAATTTTCAGCAAATCTTTTTCATTGATATTGTCAATTGCAGAAACAGATTTGAATTCTATCGTTTCTTCTTTTTCAGTAAGTGAAACATCCACTTTCTTTTTGCGGATTTGTTCAATGGCTGTGTTTACAAAAATGCGTCGTACCCATCCTTCAAAAGAACCTTCACTCCTGAATTTTTCTATATTCCTGAATACTTTAATAAATCCTTCCTGTAAAATATCCTGAGCATCATCGGCAGTACCCATGTAGCGGAGGCAAACGGCATACATTTTAGGTGAGAACTGATTGTAGAGTTGTTTCTGCATTCGCCTGTCGCCCTCCATGCATCCTTTAATTAAGTCGGTATCAGAAATGATTTGGTTGCTTTGCATCACTAATTTGGCTTTACTTGTTTTTCAGGAATTGTATCATTTGGTCAAGTCCTTTTTTGCGGTGACTGTAATGGTTCTTTTGTTCCATCGTCATTTCTGCAAAAGTAAGGGAGCTTCCCTGGGGTAAAAATACAGGGTCGTATCCAAAACCACCTGCTCCGGAGTTTTTTTCTGTGATGGTTCCGTTGCAGATGCCTTCAAACTGGTGTTGCTGCCCATTCAGTATGAGTGTGAAAACTGAACGGAACCTTGCCTTACGGTTGGCTTTACCGCTGAGGTTTTGCAACAATTTTTCAATGTTCTTGGTAAAGCTTTTGTCTTCGCCTGCATAGCGTGCACTTTTTACTCCCGGTTCCCCGTTCAGCGCTTCCACTTCAAGACCTGTATCTTCCGAAAAACAATTTCTTTTTAATTGTTTGTAAAGAAACTCTGCTTTGTGTTTTGAATTTTCTTCAAGAGTAGGGAATGGTTCGGGAATATCTTCTGTTATACCGGCATCTTTCATGGTAATGATGCGGAAGTCAGCTGGTAAGGCTGCTTCAATTTCTTCAGCTTTGTGTTTGTTGCCGCTGGCAAATATAAGTTCCTGCATGTTTGATGTTAAAGGCCCAGCATTTGCTTTAATGCAAGCCAGAGTTTTGATTTTTTTACTTTATCATTTCTCATAATTTCCAATGCCTCGGTTGTGTATTGTTGATAGCCTTGCTGCTGCTGCAACGTGTAACTGTTTGCATGTACAGGTAACCAACTCTTGTTCAAAAATGAAACAATTAGAAATTTTGGTTGAAGCTGATTCTGCAGTTCATCAAAACTCATGTTGTTTTGTGCAAGATTCACCAGGGCAATATCATCCATATTCATTTTGCAGGCAGTAATCACTTCACTCAATAACTGAAAATCGGCATCACTTAAAAAAGGATAAGCAGCTTCATCAACCACCCACACAAAATGTTTTTTGTTTTTGCCGGTTATACCGCTGCTGATTGTTTTTGCTTTTACTTCAGGCTTTGAGTTGTTTGCCTTTTCAGTAATTACAAGGTGTGAAGAATAGAGTTCTTCCAGTTGCTGAGCCGTAAGCTGAATGTTTTCAAATTCCATACGTTTAACTTATAGGGCTAACCTTTGTTTGTTTTTTCGTTTCTTTGCCAAAAATAAAGAGTTATGGTCGCCGCTATGGATATTTTAATTACAAAATCTGAAACAAGTAAACTGAGCAGCCTGGATTTGAGCAATGTTCCCTTTGGTAAACACTTTACTGATCACATGCTGGTAGCTGATTATGAAGGTGGGGAATGGAAAAATGTAGAGATCAAACCTTACCAGTCAATTTCCATTTCACCATCAAATGCAGCCATTCATTATGGCCAGAGCATTTTTGAAGGTATTAAAGCTTACCGTCATGAAAATGGCGAAGCTTTTATTTTTCGCCCGTATGATAATTTCAAACGTTTTAATATTTCTGCTGAACGTATGCAGATGCCGCAGGTGCCCGAAGAAATCTTTGTTGAAGGCATGCGTAAGCTCATTGAAATAGATAAAGAATGGATTCCTGCAAAACATGATCATTCATTGTACATCCGCCCCTTCATGTTTGCAAGTGATGAAGTAATTGGTGTAAGACCAAGCGATAACTATAAGTTCATGATCATTCTTTGCCCTACCGGTCCTTATTATGCAGCGCCCATGCGTATTTATGTGGAAGAGCATTTTGTGCGTGCAGTACCCGGCGGAGTTGGTTATGCAAAGGCTGCCGGTAATTATGGAGCTTCCATGTATCCTACCGCCGAAGCAAAGAAAAAGGGATACGACCAGGTATTATGGACAGATGCCATTGAACATAAATACCTGCAGGAGTTTGGAATGATGAATGGATTTGTGATTATTGATAACACAGCCATTACTCCCGATCTGGCTGAGGGAACAATCCTTGACGGTGTTACCCGAGACAGTGTGATGATGATCTTAAAAGAAATGGGATTAACTGTTGAAGAACGACATATCAGTATTGATGAAGTGGTGGAAGCTTATAATACTGGTGAATTGAAAGAGGTGTTTGGTACTGGTACCGCAGCAACCATTTCCATGATCAAAGAATTACGCTATAAAGATTTGCAGATGTTTTTTGATACAGATAAGTGGACCATTTCGCCCGAAGTAAAACGCAGGCTCACTGCTATAAGAGAAGGCCAGGAAGCTGATGTGCATGAGTGGTTGTATAAAATTTAAATTCAGGAATGTGTAATTCCTACTTTTAAGTTTGGGATTAAGGAATGTATAACCCCAACTTTTAAGTTGGGGTTAAACGTAAATTGATATTTGGCTTTAGCCTTGATATTTGATCATGGCTAAAGCCATTCTTCTTTTGGCATTGTTATCCCCTGGCTAAAGCACAGGGGTTATATTTGCTCTTTAAAGACTCGTGGCTTTGAAGTTTTGTGTATCTCAACTTTGATGGGATAGTATAAGAAAAGTCTGGAGACTTTTAGCATAAAACTGCGAAGTCAGGAGACTTTGCAGAGCAGTTGAAGAATAATAAACTGATTGACCATGAGAAAAATAAAGGGCCGTATATTGCTGATTGCGTCATTTGTAGTTTTTATTTCTCTCTATCTTATTTATGATAGCAAAGGTTACTATTATGGTTTTGGCTGTACTTTTTGTAACAACAAAATGCCTTTTAATTTAAAACTACACGATGGCAGCGATTTTTCGTTTACATTAAAGGATGATGACGATTTTGAGTTAGTTGGTATTGGATTTAGATATGCGACTACAAATTTTATAGTAAAGAAATTTTTAGCCTACGGCTACGATGATACTTCTGTAGTTGTGAAATGTGCAGATAGCATTGGTACTAATAGGTATTTAGTGTCGTATGAAACAGGCTATAAAACAAAAAAAGGCAATTCAGAAATAAGTTTTAGGGATTTAAGCAAGAATGATTTTGAGCAAGTAAAAGAAAAATACAAATGGGTTGAAGTTGATGAAGAAAAAGCCAGTGCAATAATACGGATGAAATTTTTGTTTTTAATTAGTGCATTGCTCTCACTGTTTTTACTGCTCATAAAACTTTTTCCTTCGCAGCCGAGTGATGAATAAAAGTAGTTCGTAGGCGATGTGTCAGATGGCTGTGTGTGTTGGGGCTGTGGCACTTTCTTTTCTTCGCTGCAACGTCTGCTCCCTGCCATGCGTATTGGCAAGCGACGTTGCGTACTACGGAACGTAATTATAGTTTTACTGTGCTGCATAGGATTACTAAACGTATAAGAGAGTGACCACGCAGTTACTTCGTTGCGTGGCAGGCACAACCGGCGATGATAGTAGTATAGTTGTTTGTTACATAAAATATAAAGCCAACTATTTTTTTATTACCTGATCAATATCACTGATCCCGTAACAGGTATAATACCACCATCACTGCAAATGATTTCTGTTGTATAACTGTAAAGTCCGGGAGGTGCTTTTTGTCCGTTCATCATTCCATCCCAACCCTGCAAGGGGTCATTTGCATTAATATATGTTTTCTCAAATATTAAATTGCCCCACCTGTTATAGATACGCATTGATTTTACATTTTGCAATCCCGGCCCCATAACATAAAAGCGGTCATTCAAATTATCGCCGTTGGGTGTAAATGCATTGGGGATGAAAATATTATTCCTGTCGCACAGCACTGTTATCTTAACATCATCATAGCTGTTGCAAGAACCCTGATTTGTTGCAACAATGCGATAGACTGTTGTTTTTTGAGGTGATGCAACGGGGCTTATACAAGTTGTACAGGACAAGCCGGTTGGCGGCGACCATAATACACCTGATACATCATTTGATAATTGAGGTAATAACAGAACTGAGTTACCTGCAGGTATGGTTGTATCTCTTCCCGCATTTACAATTGGGTATGAATAAACTGTAATAGTTACATTCAATGAATCACGGAAACAGTTTAAACTGTCGTATCCAACAACCTGGTAAGTAGTTGTAGTTTGCGGATTGGCAACCGGGTTTGCAATATTTGGATTTGTTAATGATGCAGCAGGCGACCATAAATAATTTTCAGCGCCTGAAGCAAATAATTGAATTGATTTGCCAATACAAATTGTATCATTGGCCTTAGCAGTTATGCGGAATGGCTTCTTCACTTTTACAATCATACTATCCCTGTTTACACAACCATATTGCGAAGTGCCCGTAACAACATATTGAATATTATCAGTAGCAGTAGCCAGCGGGTTGGTACAATTGGTACAACTGAGATTGGTTGGCGGGCTCCATACGTACGTTGCAGCACCACCAGGATTTAATGTAGCAAAAGTGCCCAAACAAATGGTTGTATCATTTCCTGCATTCACATTTGGTAATGGGTGAACAACAATTATTTTGTTGGATGTGTCTTTACAACCGGTGCCGTTTGTTGCAATCAGTTGTGCAAAGATTGTATCAGCAGTTGGTCTTATGATAGCCGGGGGATTCTGCACATTGAAAATCTGTCCGTCAATATTCCATCGCCAGCTCACAATAGATGTATCAGGATTCAACAATTGTCCTTGCAACAGTACACTTGCGGGCATACAGAAACTTGTATCGCCAATAATATTTATTTGCGGCGAGGGTACAACTTTCACGAATGCCGTTTTTGTTCTGCTGTTAACACAACCATTCATTGTGGTTACAGTAAGTGTTACATTATAAAGGCCGGGTGCATTGTATGTATGTGATGGGGCTGTAAGAGAGTTGGATGTATTGCCATCGCCAAAGTTCCAAAGATAACTTGTGACGATATCAGATGAAAAAGTAGAATCAATGAATTGAACTGTACCTCTGTCGCAAAACAAAGCAGTATCCACTCCAAAGTTGGGTCTTGATCCCAAAGCTTTGATTGTATCAATACCCTGAATAATTCCGTAACATCCCTGCCTGTCGGTAATGATCACTTTCGGCACATAAAATCCTGCATCATAAATATGGGTTTGGTTCGAATCGGTTGAAATGATTGTATTGCCATCGCCAAAATCCCATGCATACGTTAATGGAATATCTGTTCTTATTTGCAGGTTAACGGTTAAAGGAGCACAACCTGTTAGTGGCGCATAGGTTAACGTTCCGGTATCTCTTCCAACTTTTATAGTTTGATAAGCAGTGTCGAAACAATTACCGGGCGATTGTACAATTAAACGCACCCTGTATGTTCCCGGAAATACATAGAAGTGAGTGGGATTGATATCTGATGTTGTAAATCCATCACCAAAATCCCAACTTGCATTTAAAGCAAAGCTGCTGGTGTTGGTGAATTTTGCTTCAAATGGCTGACAAATACTTGCTGTATCATTTACAGTGAAGGATGCATTGGGTGTATCAATCCTGATGTCCATTGTAATGGAATCCATACAACCGATTGGTTCGGTTACAACTAATTTTACAGTATATATACCAACAGAAAGATAGGAATGAGTGGGACTTACAAGTGTAGATGTAAATCCATCACCAAAATTCCATGTATAGGTTTGTGTACCTGATCCGCCTGTTGTTTGATTGTTGAATTGTAAAACAGTTCCCGGGCATGCAGGAGTATCAACTGCAAATTTTGCTTTGGGATTTAATACGGTAATGATATTTGTTCTTGTAATAGAATCTGCACAACCCGAAGCATCAGTTACCAGCAATTTTATATTATAAGTACCTGCGGCAGGATATGTATAATTTAATGGATTGGTTAATGAGTTGATAACATCGCCATTGCCCATATCCCATTTCACATTGGTGATGGCATTTACTCCATCTGTTGTTGATGTGTTGGTGAGTGTGATGTTGCTGCTGAGGCACACCTGTCCCTGGTTGATGTTAAACAATGCAATGGGCCCGTTAACACGGATGTAATTGTTACGGATCAATGTATCACGGCAACCGTTGATATCAACAATGATCAAACGGATAGTATAAGTTCCTGAATTTGTATAAATATGTGATGGATTGGGTGCCGATGAAAAATTGCCATCACCAAAATTCCAATCGTAAGAAACAATATTTGCCGGAATAAAATTGATACCTGAAAATTGCACTGTTCCATTACGGCAAATAGTTGCAGGCGTTGCATTAAAATCAGGAGCCTCATCCACCAGCCTGATTGTTTGTGAGATCTGGTGCGTACATGAGCCATTCGTAACCGTTAGTGTAACCGTATAAGTGCCCAGTGCTGCATACGTATGAGATGGATTTTGTGCAGTTGAAGTATTTCCATCACCAAAATTCCAGGTCCACCCCGTTGGTACAATTGATTGATCTGTAAACTGCACCTGTAATTTATTTACTGCACAATTCACTGCGTAAGTAAACCTTGCAATAGGCGGCAGCACACGAATGTAATTGGTAATACTTGCAGTATCAGGGCAGCGGTTATTATATGCAATTAATTGGATAGTGAATAAGCCCGTGTCCTGGTATATATGTGTTGGGTTTTGCTGATTGGAAGAATTGCCATCGCCGAAATTCCAATTCCATTCATTTGGATTTCCGGTTGAAAGATCGGTGAATTGAACAGGAGCAAACGCACAAACGTTCAACGGCACTGCACTGAAAGCAGCATTTGGTTTTTTACCAACACGAACACTGTCGAAGCGAATTGAATCAACACAACCCTGCGTAGTTACAATTCGTAAACGGATGGCATAACTGCCTGAATCGAACGTATTGGTTGGGTTGCGAAGTATTGAAGTATTGCCATCACCAAAATCCCACGACCATGATACAATCGAATCCAATGAAGTAGAGTTTGCAAGGAATTGAACATTCAAAAGTGCACAACCTTCCCTGGGATTAATCAGTGGATTGAGTATGGGAGTTTGAATACGGATATAGGCAACCCTTGTCATTGTATCCGGGCAACCTGAGTTGTTGATTGCAATCAACCTCACTGTATAATTACCTGTTGCGCTGTATGTATGCACAGGATTTGTTTGGGTGGACGTGTTTCCATCGCCAAAATCCCATTGATAATTTAAAGCACCGGCAGATAAATTCTGAAAGTTGACCGTATGAGGTGCTTTACATGAAATGGTATCGTTTGTTCTGAAATCTGCAACAGGCCTGGGTCGTATCAGAATTGTTTTCGTACTCGAATCACTGCAACCTGCGTATTGATTCACCAGCTTTATTGTATAGGAACCAACAGCTGTATAAATTTTTACAGGATTGGTTTGCGTGGAAGTTGTTGCATCACCAAAATCCCACAATGAATTTGGCGGAACGGGTGTTGATAAATTTTGCATACTAACAAAGGCATTTACACAAGCGCTGTCTGGCGCACCAATTACAGCTTGAAAATTATTAAGCTGAACAATGTTGGTTTTAATAATTGTATCAACACAACCCTGGCTGCTTGTTGTGATAAGGCGAACAGTAAACGGTCCCGCTGTAGCATATAAATTATTGGGATTTTGAAAGGTTGATGTATTGCCATCGCCAAAATCCCATTCATACGAAAGGGCAGGAGGCCCTGTAGAAAGGTTGGTAAATGAGATCGTTTCGGGGGGCTTACAGTTTTGAGGAGGAGAAAAATTAAAATCAGCTTTAACTCCTGTAGAAACATTAATGTATGCCGGCTTGACAATTGTTTTTGTGCAACCAGCACTATTGGTAACTGTAAGGCTTACAAAGTATGTTCCCGAAACAGTGTAAACATATTGCGGATTTTGCTGGGTAGATGTTGCCCCATTTCCAAATGACCAGCTCCAGCTTATAATGGAACCAAAACCTGGGGATGAAAGATCTGTGAATTGAACCCTGAGCGGAAAACACCCCGAGGTTATATTTGAATTAAAATCTGGAACCGGGAGAATATTAACTGTAATGTAATTAGTTCGGGTAAGTGTATTACTGCCATTTGCATTGGTAACCGTTAATGTAACTGTATAAACGCCGGGAAGTGTGTAAATGCTGGACGGGTTTTGTGAAGTGGAAGTAACACCGTTACCCAAATTCCATTGCCAGGAAGTTGGGGTGCCTGTTGATTGATCGGTAAAATTTACAAGCATTGGCAAACAACCTGTAGTTGGTATTGCTGTAAAATTTGCAACAGGGGCTTGAGCAAAAGAATTGAAAGCGTAAAAGAAAACAAGAAATAAAAACAACCCCATCTTAATAAAA
>CAMTVU010000113.1:0-30632 GCA_947085245.1 uncultured Chitinophagaceae bacterium
AACTGCAGCTGCAATAAATTCATCTGTTGCAAATGTTCCTGCATCACCTTTACCCTGCTTGCGTACCGCCACTTTTCCTTCATTCATTTCTTTCTCTCCCACTACCAGCATATAAGGCACTTTTGCCAGCTCGGTATCCCTGATCTTCCGGCCAATCTTTTCATTACGGTCGTCAATCTCTGCACGAATATCTGCTTTTTTCAGTTTCTGCAACAGTGTTTTTGCATAATCCATAAACTTATCGCTGATGGGCAGAATTTTTACCTGCACCGGCGATAACCACAACGGAAGTTTTCCTGCATATTGCTCCAGCAAAAAACCAATAAACCGTTCATGCGTTCCAAGCGGTGCACGGTGTATAATGAGTGGTGTTTCTGTTTGATTTTCGGCATTTGTAAACTCCAGTTTAAAACTTCTTCCCTGCGAAAAATCAACCTGGTTGGTGGCTAGTGTGAATTCACGGCCAATTGCACTGAAAATCTGCACATCAATCTTAGGCCCGTAAAAAGCTGCTTCATCCTTAACTTCCACGTAAGGAATTTTTGAATCAATCAATACCTGCCTTACCATTTCTTCTGTTTCTTTCCACAATTCAGGTTCATTTACATATTTCTTCCCTAATTTATCGGGTGAATGAAGGCTTAAACGCATTACGTATTTTTCAATACCAAATATTTTAAAATACTTGAGATACATATCATTCACTGCCCTGAATTCCGATTCAAATTGTGACTTGGTACAATAAATGTGTGCATCGTTCATGTGTAAACAGCGCACCCGCATCAAACCAAATAATTCACCGCTTTGTTCATACCTGTAAACTGTACCATACTCTGCAATACGGTACGGCAGATCCCTGTAGCTCTTTGATTCTGCCGCAAATATTTTATGATGATGCGGACAGTTCATTGATTTGAGATAATATTTTTCGCCATCCAATTCCATTGGCGGATACATACTATCTGCATAATAAGGCAGGTGGCCACTGGTTATATACATACTCTCTTTAGCAATATGCGGTGTTACCACTCTTTTGTAACCGGCTTCCTGTTCCGTTTCTTTTGCGAGTTTTTCCAACTCCTCGATAATAATTGTGCCGTTTGGCAACCACAGAATTAAACCCGGACCCACATCATCATCCATCGTATAAATTCCCAGCTCTTTTCCCAACTTGCGGTGATCTCTTTTCTTTGCTTCTTCCAGCATCAGCAAGTATTCATCCAGTTCTTTTTGTGATGGGAATGTAATACCATACACACGGGTGAGTTGTTTATTCTTGTCATCGCCTTTCCAATAAGCGCCTGCAATGGATGTTAACTTTATGGCTTTGATAAAACCTGTATGTGGAATATGCGGCCCTCGGCACAGATCAGTAAATCCGCCCTGTGTGTAGAAAGTGATTTCACCATCGGTGAGGTTTTGCAGCAGGTCTAATTTGTATTCATCTGCTTTATCTGCAAAATAGGCAACGGCATCGGTTTTGGAAATTTCTTTACGTTGATAGGGATTGTTTTGCCTGGCCAGTTCATTCATCTTTTTTTCAAGGATCAGCAAATCTTCTTCGGTTATCTTTTTATCACCCAGATCCATATCATAGTAGAAGCCTTTATCCAAAGCCGGACCAACCCAGAATTTTACACCGGGGAATAAAGATTCAACTGCCTCGGCCATGAGGTGAGCGCTTGAATGCCAGAACGTATTCTTGCCATCTGCATCCTCCCATGTGAGGAGTTGCAAATCAGCATCTTCATTAATAGACCTGCTCAGGTCGTACACTTGCCCGTTTACATTTGCGGCCAAAACTCTTCTTGCCAATCCTTCGCTTATTGATCTGGCGATGTCCAGGGCCGAATTTCCATTTTCATACTCCCGTATAGCGCCATCAGGAAAACATATCTTCATGAACTTATTCTTATTTTTTAGAGTTGCAAAGGTAATTAACTCCATGCTGCATAACAAAAGAGATAAGAGGATTTCAGTAAATTACTGAGCAGGCGTATTGCAGGGTTTCTAAAGGTTTCGTTCCTGGTCAAAGGATCGGCGTTATTTTTTTTCACAAACTCTTACTTTGTTTTGCGAATGAATAAAAACATGATATTTACAAAAGCTATTATTTTGCTGACAATTATTAACCATTACAGATGAAAAATATCATTCTTTCTGCCATACTGCTGAGCATTTCAGTGAATTCAATTACACAGGATTTAACCGGAGTATGGAAAGGTCGTTTTAACGAATCAGTTTCGACAGACAGTTATACCAGCTTTGAAATAGAATTTATAAAAAGAGATAGCGGCATGGTTGTGCTTACAAAAACCTGTTTCCTTCTTCAGGAAAAAAAATATTTTACTGTCTGTATTTCAAAAATGAAAATTGATAAACAAAAAACCACTTTAGTGATTACAGAAATGGAAAAGGTTAACAGTAACACGCCGGAATGGATTAGAGATTGCTTTCAAAAACACACTTTATACTATATTGTAAAAAACGGGAAAGAATTTTTAAAAGGGTACTGGGAATCTGCCAACCATTCAATAAACTGCGGCAAGGGAATTACTGAATTAGAAAAAGAAGCTGCGCCAGCACCCAACCCTGAAATGAAATCACCCGAAAATTAACAAAGCCTTTCAGCATTGCTTTTTTTTCATTTGCTTAATTTGCAGCGGATACCGACTTAGAACTTTCATGATGAAAAAGTTACTCTTACTTGTATTTCTGTTTTCGTCTTCTGCTCTGTTTGCCCAGAAATACAGCGGGCAATGGAGCGGCAGTTTTGATGCCAATGGTGATTCAACCGACATGAGAGAATACTTTCTTGAACTGGAAGTAAACGGCACCAGAGTAGAAGGTACTTCAACTACCTATTTTAATTTAGAAGGAAGGCATTTTTATACAATTTGTAAAGTAACCGGCACATTTGATCCCAAAAGCAAAACCATTGTTTCAACAGAAGTATCCAATATCAAATCCAACACACCTTTATGGTTCAGGGATTGTTTTCAAACACATATTCTCACTTATTTCCGCAAAGGCGATAAAGAAATATTAGAAGGAACATGGAAAGGCGCCAGAAAAGAAGATAACTGCGGCACAGGCACTACCCTGCTATCAAGAAAACAATTAGCAAAAAACATGGTTACCATTCCGCCGCCACCTAAAAATAATATTGTGCGGATGAACCCCAATACGCCAAAACCAAATACTACCAAACCGGTAACCAAGCCCAACAACAATATGGTTAAAACAAAACCAAAACAAAATACAACAACAAAACCTCCCGTTAAAAAAGAAACACCTGTAAAAACAGCACCTGTTATTACCAAAGTTGATAACAAAACAGAAAGTAAAAACAAGATTGAAATTAAACCCAATATTCCTGCGCCTAAACTACCCAATGGTTTGGAAAGAAGGGATAATAAAGTGTATGAAACCATTGCCATTGATGATGAAGATATTATTGTGAACTTGTATGACAATGCAGAAATAGATGGCGACATCATTACCGTACTGTTCAATGGCGAAGTGGTAGCCTCACAAAAAACACTGAGCGATAAACCCATTACACTCAAATTAAAAGCTATCCGTGGCAGAGATAATACACTCACCATGTATGCAGAGAACCAGGGCCGCATCCCTCCCAACACAGCCATCATGCGTGTGCAGAGCGGTGACCAGTATTACAAAGTATTTTTAAGTGCCGATGATAAAAAGAATGGAAGTGTGGTGTTTCGGTTGAAGTGATTAAACTTTCTTAGTACTTGTTTAATTTTCTAAGTTTTATTATTTGAAATATTGAGAGGAGTAGTCCAAATAATCCCAAAACTCCAAATGATACAAGGTTATATAAAGCTGATTCATTAGGAAATAAAATTTCATTCTCTCCATCTAACAGTTTCATATCCATTAACTCACCTATATGATGTTTTTCACAAAAATCTCCTCTCGTTGCTTTAGTATAAATAACTTCTTTGTATCTGAATGAAATAAAATATCTAACCTTCGCTCCAATACAAGAGGCAGGCAAACTCTCAATTTGCATAGAAACAACTTTGCCATTCCTCTCAATTTCAAGTTTATTAAAATTATTTGTAATCAAAATAATTGCTCCAATGAAGAAAATAAAGCCTGTTACAATTAAAAATTTCATTACTAATTCATTTGTTCATGAAGATTATACTATTCCACATAATGGCGCAAGAATAAATTTAGGGTATCTGGCGCCCCGCAGTGGCGGGGTGCTTTGCAGTCAACAACCTGCTTATAATTACACAACAAAGCCACTGATCTTATTCAGCGGCATTGTTATTATTCATCCATAACTTTTATCTTTCCTATACTCAGGCACAAGAAGCCACGCTCTTTTCCCACGCCTCATTCTTGCGCCAGACTTATCGTACTTCGTACATCATTCATCTTACATGATTAATATTTCAACGTTTCCTTTACCTCACCGCAGGTGAGCATTTTTTTACCAAAGTAAGGATTGCGGATGCTGTCGGCATTGCTTAACCAGTAAGCGCCTTTATCATTAAAAGCCATTGGGCAGTATTGATAATAAATGGTTGCCCCGGTTGGTTTAATAACACGTACAATATCATAAAACGCATTTGAAATCATTTCAAAAGATTCTCTTTTCTTTTCCAGGTTTTTTTCGCCCAGCATACCGGTAATTTCAGCAACCACATCGCCCGGTCTTCCATAAATACTTGTAAAGCCCAGCGAATCATTCTTCTGCACTTCATCCAGCTTTAAACTGTCAAGCAATGTTTTCAGCTGTGTTCCCGCTGCATTTACTTTTGCAGTATCACTTGCCACAAATGCATCTTTTAAACTGTAATAAGCATTCAATGTATTGTTGATGGATTGATTGAATGCTTCAGAATAAGAATAACCGGTACTTACTTTTATTTCAGTGGTTTCCGTTTTTTCTTCTTTGCTTTTACAGGCAACAGATAAAAAGATAACTGAGAGGATAAGAAGCGTATTCTTCATAAATAAATTTTTACCAAAGTTAATTGATTTGAAGTTTAACCCTACCCATTTTGACGAATGGCTTATATGTACTTCGAAGCTCGCTTACAATATTATCAATAGCGATAATACGGCCAAAGAATTAAATACAAAATCAAGCGCCTGTCTTTTGAGCGAAGTAGTACCTTTGCAAACAATTTTAAAATTATGTTAGCTGGTTTTCAGAATGTAACGTTTGAGTTTGGGGCAAGAGCTATTGTGGAAGATGCTACCTGGCATATACATCCCAATGAACGCATTGGCCTGATTGGGTATAACGGCACGGGCAAATCAACCCTGTTGAAGTTGTTGGTGGGCGAATACCTTCCTTCCAAAGGTGAAGTGATCATCAGCCGCAATACCAGCATTGGTTACCTGCATCAGGATTTGCTGAGTTTTGATACCAATGAATCCATTCTGCAGGTTGCATTGGGTGCCTTTGAAAAAATACTCTTGCTGGAAAAAGAAATTGAAGAGCTGGGAATTCAATTAGAAAAAAATCATGAAGATGAAGCCTTGCTCCATCTCTATAGCGATAAGCTGCATGAAATGGATACGCTGGATGGCTACAACATCCATCACAAAACTGAAGAAATTTTACAGGGACTTGGTTTTGCCAATAATGATTTGAAACGGCCTTATAAAGAATTCAGTGGTGGATGGCGTATGCGTGTGTTGCTGGCAAAAATGATTCTGCAGCAACCGGATCTGTTATTACTCGATGAACCTACCAACCACCTTGATCTTCCCAGTATTGAATGGCTTGAAAAATATTTAACGCATTACCAGGGTTCTGTTGTCATTGTATCGCATGATCGTTGGTTCCTTGATCGTATGGTTACCAAAATCGTTGAAGTATTTCAGCAGGGCATTCATATTTACGGAGGCAACTATTCTTTCTACCAGAAAGAAAAAGAAATCCGAATGGAACTGCAGCAAAAAGCATTTGAAAACCAGCAGGATTTCATTCGCCAGCAGGAACGTTTCATTGAGCGTTTCCGTGCAAAAGCAAGTAAGGCTGCTGCTGCACAAACAGCAATTAAAAAATTAGAAAAGCTGGATGTAATTGAAGCCCCCACCAACGAACGCCCTAACATCCGCATCAACTTTGCGGTGGATAAAACTCCGGGTAAAGTTTTATGTGAGCTGAAACATATCAGTAAACATTTTGGCGAAAATAAAATTGTTACCAATACCCATGCTGAAATTGAACGTGGAGATAAGATTGCGTTGATTGGCGCCAACGGAAAAGGGAAATCAACATTGCTGCGCATTATTGCAGGCACAGAAAAATTTGAGGGCGAACGTAAATGGGGTTATAATGTTGATGAAAGTTTTTATGCACAGCACCAGTTAGAAGCATTGGACCTGAATCATACATTGATTGATGAATTGAAAAGCTGCGGAAGTAAAAAAACCGACCAGGAGTTGAGAACATTGCTGGGCTGCTTTTTATTCAGCGGTGATGATTCAGATAAAAAAATAAAAGTATTGAGTGGTGGAGAAAAAGCAAGGATTGCATTGGCAAAAACCATCATCAGCAAAGCAAACTTCCTGTTGCTTGATGAACCTACGAACCATCTCGATATGCATTCAGTTGAGTTACTCATTGAAGCATTGAATAAATACCAGGGCAGCATTATTCTTGTAAGTCATGATCGTTTTTTTGTTGCTCAAACAGCGAATAAGATCTGGGAAATAGTGGATGAACAGATCAAAGAATTCAAAGGCACTTATACTGAATACCTTGAATGGAAAGAACGCATGGCGAAAAAGCAAGTGGACAATAAAGAGTCATTAGTCGTTAGTGAAAAGAAGAATGAAAATAAAACTGTTGAAATGAAACCTGTTGTTCAACCAACAGTAAATGATTCAAAACAGGTGATCAACAAAGAAGTAAAAAAGGAACTCAGCAGACAGCAAAAGTTATTGCAGCAGTTGGAAGAAATAATCAACACAACTACTGAACAAAGAAAGAAAATGGAACTGCAATTAGGTGAGCCATCAACTTATTCCAATAAAGACAAATTCCTGCAAACAGAAACAACCTATCAAAAACTCAGCAGGGAATTAATTCAGTTCAATAAAGAATATGAACAGGTGTTTGAAAAAGTGATGGAGCTGGAAAGTAAGATGCAGGGTTAAGAGTATTTAAGGTTTAATATTTATGAATCCTGAAAAACTGATCCTTTTAAAATTCTAAACATTTAAGATACCCAATACACTCAGTATTTCAGATTAGTAAGGGCTGGGCGTTGATCACTCCCCTTTTGGGGTAGTTGGAGGGGGCACAAAAAAAGCCATCCTTAAGAATAAGGACGGCGTATTTACCTATAAGAGAACCAACAGTTCGTTGAAAATATATTTACAGTGACCGTTCACTCACAATGCGGAATGAACCATCATTATTGATTTGTTTAATGCGGTAATAAGATTTTATACCCGGTATGTGTTTTATTTTAAAGGAATAAGTAAAATACTGATCAGCAGAAAAACCTCCCAGCATAATAGCAGCCGTTTTAAAATTCACAGCATCAGTGCTGCTTTCAATTTCATAATAAACTTCTTTGGGCTCTGAAATGGCTTTCCATTGAAACAATGCAAAAGAACCTTTCTGCTCAAGCTGAACATCAAAAACCTTTGGCCATTCTGAACTGTAAATGGGAAAAATTGCAGCAGTGCCTGTGCTTACAAACAGGAAGATGAGAAAAGCGCTCAATACAGGTACAAGTTTCGTTTTCATTTATACAAATTGAATAAAATACAATCGGGTATAGGATTGGAACCAATTTGGTTAATGAAGGACTTGGAGGGCTTTCGGATAAGAGATAATAAAAATGGGAAATTGAAAACGGGATGGAATGAGCTATAGGGCCGGATTCAATTCTGACCGTAAAATTACTGTCTTATTTCAATTAAACAAATATTCGGGCACTTATTTTTTTAAAATACCAGGTAAGCATTCTTGTTACGATGAAATTTTTCTTTTTATGATCTATCCCCTAAAACTCAAACCAACTTATTGAAGAGCTGAACTTGTCTTGTACTATTACAACTTTCTTATACTGCTAAACACCAAATCCTCCAGGAAAGCAACAATTTTTGACTCATCTTTGGTTTTACCAAAGTCAGTGAGTGAAGGAAGATTGTTCATAAAAAAATTCTGGAAATGTGCCACTTCAACAATGGTGCTTGATAAAGATTTTGGATACTTGTATTTAGGATTACATTCAAGGATTATAGCGCTGATTTTAGTACACAATTCTTTATAGGGTTTAAACAGTTGGTCCTTGTTATCTTCAGATACATGCTTGGTTAAATAAGCCTTGGTGCCTTCTGAAATTATTATCTGGTGCAGAATACTTTCGTTTACATAACTGGTTCTGATATCATCTTCTACTGTAGTGGCTAATAACTGAATTACCTTCTTAAGTTTTACTGCCGGGTCTTTCAGATTAACAGTATTAATAACAACCCGGTATTCAAGCCAGCTCCAGTACCAGGCCGTAATATATATCAGCAACCGGTGCTTATTATCAAAATAGCGGTATATACCTGCTTCGGTGGTGCCAATATCTTCTGCCAGTTTTTTAAAAGTAAAAGATTCAAACCCGTTTTTGTGTATTAATTGAATGCCTTGTAATATAATTTTTTTGCCCAGTTCGGTTTGTTCGGGATTTCTGACAAATAGCTTCTCGTTCATTTTTATCTGCAGTTGTAATTCCATGTGCTTCTTTTTGGGGTAGTAAACAGTAAAATAAAAAACCACTTTCCTTTTGATTTCACAAAAGTAGTTAAAAGTTTTACAATTTAATGAGATAGCAATACTATCTTTTAAAATAAAACTACTATCTTCGTCTCCTAAACTTAACAACAACTGAATATGGAAGCAAAAAACATGTTTAAAGAAATCAAAAGCGACTTACCGGCAAGTATTGTCGTTTTTTTTGTGGCTGTTCCTTTATGCCTCGGTATAGCATTGGCATCCGGAGCGCCGCTGTTTGCCGGTATTATTGCAGGAATAGTTGGCGGTATTGTAGTAGGTGTTGCAAGCGGTTCGCCCCTTGGGGTTAGTGGCCCGGCTGCCGGGTTGGCCGTGATAGTGTTAACCTCTATCGCAGCGCTTGGCTCCTGGCCTGCGTTTTTGTTAGCCGTTGTGCTGGCAGGAATTATACAGTTAATGATGGGCTTTGCCAAAGCTGGTTTTATTGCTTACTTCTTCCCCTCTTCTGTAATTAAAGGAATGCTTACCGGTATCGGGCTGCTGATTATTTTAAAACAGATACCCCATGCATTGGGATGGGATAAAGATGCTGTTGGAGATGATGCCTTTTTCCAGGCAGACGGACAAAATACTTTTTCTGAAATTGCTAAAGCATTTGATTTTTTTACACCAGGTGCAGTTCTTATTGCTGCTATTTCTATTGCCATCCTCATATTTTGGGATAAGGTATTAACACGAAAACATAAAGTATTTCAAGTGCTACAAGGGCCGATTGTGGTGGTTATCCTTGGTATAGTAATGAACTATCTTTTTCAAAGTGGCACTTTAAATTTCAGCCTGGCGGCAGACCAGGTGGTAAGGCTTCCAGTTGCAAATAATTTAACTGATTTCTTCAGCTTTTTTACATTACCCGATTTTTATGCAATTACAAATATTGAAGTTTGGAAAATAGCTTTTGTGTTGGCCCTTGTTGCAAGTTTGGAAACATTGCTGTGTGTAGAGGCAACTGATAAGCTTGACCCTTATAAAAGAGTTACACCAACCAACCGGGAATTAAAAGCCCAGGGATTGGGCAATATTGTTTCGGGCTTAATTGGCGGCTTACCAATAACACAGGTAATTGTTCGCAGTTCTGCAAACATTTCATTTGGTGGTAAAACAAAAATGTCGGCCATACTGCATGGCGTGTTTTTATTAATTAGCGCTATTACCATTGCAGGATTGCTGAATATGATTCCCCTTGCCAGTTTAGCTGCTATATTGATTATGGTTGGTTATAAATTAGCCAAACCTGCTCTCTTTAAACAATTGTACAAATTGGGCTGGGAGCAGTTTATCCCATTTGTAGCTACGGTTGTTGGCATATTGGCTACTGATTTATTAAAAGGAATTACCATCGGGGTTATCTTCGGTATTTTTTACACCCTTCGGCACTCTTTCCGCAACTCCCATCACATGAAGGATGTGGTAACGGCAGAAGATGGGCACGAAGTGCATCACATAGAATTAGCGCAGGAAGTTTCATTTTTCAACAAAGCAAGTGTTTTGCAGGCTTTAGAGGCCATCCCCGCAAATTCAAAAGTGGTTATTGATTGTTCAAAATCAAAATCAATTGCCTACGATGTAGTTGAATTGATAGAAAATTACAAGGCACATGCCCACCTTAAAAACATTTCGGTTGAAACCATAAAATTCATTGAGCCTTCATCACCTCAACATAACTTATTCAATAAAAAAAACAATAATTAATGAAAACATTAACGAAAGAAATGCAAGCCGCCATCACCCCTTCAATGGCATTAGACTTATTGAAAGAAGGAAACAAAAGATTTGTAAACAATCTTAAAGTAAACCGCAACCTGTTGCAACAGGCCAATGAAACATCCGATGGGCAACACCCCTTTGCTGTGATATTAAGCTGCATTGATTCCCGTACTTCCGCAGAGTTGATTTTTGACCAGGGCTTGGGCGATGTATTCAGTATTCGTATTGCAGGGAATATTATCAATGAAGATATCCTGGGCAGTATGGAGTTTGGCTGCAAAGTGGCAGGCTCAAAAATAATAGTGGTGCTGGGCCATACAAAATGCGGAGCAGTAAAAGGTGCCTGCGACCATGTGGAAATGGGCAACCTCACTGCTTTGCTTTCTAAAATACAGCCCGCTGTTTATGATGAAAAAACAGTAGAGGAAAACCGTAATTCAGCCAATAGTGAATTTGTAGAAAAAGTGGCAACCATCAATGTAAAAAGAACAGTACAGGCCATCATGGAACGCAGCCCTATTTTAAAAGAAATGATAGAAAGTGGCGCTATCGGCATTGTTGGCGGCACACATGATATATCAACAGGTGAAGTAAGTTTTTATGATGACACTTTGATTATTAATAATCCTGAGTAAAAACCACTTTCAGGCAGATGTTAAACTCTGCCTGAAGTTTTTTGAATTGATTTTTATGATGCAAAGAAAATATATAGCGCTCCTGTTATTTATAGTTCTGTATAAGTTTGGTTTTTCACAGGAACAAAGGCTGGCCGATCATAACAGCATTGGATGGCTTGTCTATACAGGCACCTTTAAAATAAAACCGAAACTTGCTATACATACCGAGTACCAGTGGCGCAGGACAGACGGATTAAAAAACTGGCAACAAAGTTTGTTGCGTACCGGCGTAAACTATGCTTTGAGAAAAGATGTAAGCATAAATGCAGGATATGCTTTTGCCGAAACATTTCTTTATGGGGATTATCCTGTTGCAACTGCTTTTCCGGAGCATCGCATTTATGAACAGGTAATTATTAAAAACCCCATTGGCAATGTTGATCTATCGCACCGCTTTACACTGGAGCAACGTTTTGTTGGAAAAGTTATACTGCAAAACGGAGAAAAACATACTGACTATACCTTTTTAAACAGGCTGAGATACAGGCTGAGAACAGAAGTGCCGTTGAAAAAAAATGTTGCAGCCAACAAAAGCTGGTCAATTGTTTTTCAGGATGAAGTATTTATTGGGTGGGGAAAAAATATCGGAGTAAATGTTTTTGATCAAAACCGTTTAGCTGTTTTGCTTGGTTACAAAATCAATCAAAATCTGAAAATTGAAGCTGGCTATCTGAACCAAATTGTACAACAGGGAAAAAGAATAAATGATCAATCAGTATTTCAATACAATAACGGGTTTATGCTTACAACGCAGTTATCTTTTGATGTTATGAAATAGAGGTAGTCTCAAAAGTAATTTCAGCACAGAGATTTGGAGTGACAGAGATACACAGAGGTTTGGTTTTCAATTTCCATTTTCTCTGTGAAACTCAAAATTCTCTGTTACTCTGTGTTTATTTTGGCTTATGAGACAGCCTCGAATGACATGTGTTCAGAAAATATATAAAATAACCACATGAAATAGTTAGTGAACCGGAATGAATTCAAAAATTCCAACAAAATATTTAAACAGATGAAGCTCAGTATTCTCATATTGCTGTTTCCTGTATTATCTTTTCAATTTGCTAAAAGCCAGGATAAAATAAATAACAGCTCAACTTTTCATGGAAAGAAAAATTTGCAACCGGATGATCATACCCATCACATCCTGTCTTTGAAATTTGCCTATATACACCTGGAGAAAAAATATTACGTTGCTGATTTAATTCATCAGAATCATCCCGATAGCCTGGTTTTGCTTATGCCCGCAGCAATTGTGGCACGTAACAAAAACGGCGATACGTTGTTTACTGTTGAATACAGGCGTAAAAATTTGCATGGAAAATGGATGAGCTGGTATATACATGGTCATCTTTGCGATTCGGGCAGGTTGGATAAAGGCATCCCGGATGGTGAATGGAAAACCTTTTACCCCGATGGCAGCCTGCGTTATGTGCGGCATTATGATGCTTTTTTATTGCGTAAAATAAAAAGCGATATACTCCGTGAAAACAGGTATTCTTTTTATGAGATTGTTTCATTGTTTAAAAAGAGCCCCATTGCAGCAGTAAATCATTTTGATGCCGTAATCTCTTTTCATCCTCATACATCACAGGATCATCATTTTAAATTTCTAACAGACAGGGTAAAGCATAACAGCACAGCACACCCTTATTATTTTCCGCCCTATTTAGAAAGTTTGCATCACGGGCTTTATATAAACTACTACCCTGATGGAATGATCCGGGATTCAGGATATTATAAAAATGGATTAAGGAATGGCATTTGGGAGGAATGGGTGGAAAACAGGAAAATCAAAAAGCTGGGGCTTTACCAAAACGGACAGAAAAAAGGGACTTGGAAATATTATAATGACAGGGGTAAACTGCTTGTCTTAAAAGAGTATAATGCAAAAGGAAAAGAGGTGTATTTAAAAAAGTTTTACTGAGTACCGTGGCAACGGATTCAATAGAAAAGCAAAGCTGAAAAATAAGATTTGATAACCCATAGCTATCGGGTTTGCCAAGGTCAGAAGCGTTGCTGTAAGCAAATAAAAAGCTACACCCCTTATAAAATTGTTTCTATTTTGAGTAACGGGATTGAAATGGCAACCGTCTTTTCTGCCAACTGCAGCAAACCCAAATCGCAATCATTGCCAACCATGATTTACGTCACGAATTAAAGAAATTATATGAATTAATTTTAAGAATAATAATTCCAGTTATGCAAAAAATACTTGTTCCTACCGATTTTTCAGACAATGCCATGAAAGCAGCTATGTATGCTGCAGAAATTGCAAAAAAAAGCGGAGCAACTGTTTTTTTGCTGCATGTAATTGAACCGGTTGCAGATACCATACGGGAGCCTTTTACTTTTCCTGAAAAATACATGGATGAGGTAGTTGCTGAGAGAATGAAATTGCTTGATTCAACCCTTGGCGCTATTGCAAGCACTTACCCTGAAATTAAAATGGAAACAGAGCTGTCTAAAGGAACGGTTATTAATTCTATTCTTGATTTTGCTGATGGGCTGCAAATAGATTTGATTGTGATGGGTACAAAAGGTGCCACCGGCTTGAAAGAAATTTTTATGGGCAGTGTGGCTACAGGTACAATTGGCCGTACTAAATTACCCGTACTTGCAATTCCAGATGAATATGAAATGGAAGAGCCCGATGCAATACTTTTTGTTACCAACCATTTTGAAGAAAATACAGACTTGCTGAACAAGATTACAGCTATTGCAAAATTATTTTCCGCCACTGTGCATGTTGCTGTATTTGTTGATACAGATACTGCCGATGCAGCCGATTACATATATAATGCCAGGCAACTGAATCACTATATGGAATTTCTGAAAAAAACATATCCAGCTATTTCCTTTAAAGGCGAATTGCTGGAAGGAAAAGAATTTGAAGAAACAATTGAAAAATATGATGGCAATAACCAAGTGGATATGATTGCCATGATAACCTACCCCAAAAGTTTTTGGGATAGGCTCATGAAAAAAAGTGTAACAAAAAAAATGACTTTTCATTCTAAAATTCCTGTGCTGGCTATCCCGGCAAAATAATCTGCGCCTGTTTTATTTGCAGGTTGCAGTTTGTTAGTTTGCAATTTTATTCCTTCCCCAACTGAAAACCATGTTAACAGCCCTTTGGGTGTCCTGATTATTTGTTTACCTGATGAAAATCATTGCCCTGTGAGCCATTGTAAATTATTTTAGATACTCAACTTTCTTTGTTATGAAAATATTACTTGCATTAGACGCCACGACTTTCAGTAAAGAGCAACTTGACATTCCTGCATATATTGCCACCCTGGCCGATGGTGAGATTACTGCTCTTTTTCTGGAAAACTCAGTACAGGTGTATGTGCCATTTGGTAAGTACGGGCATGTAGCAGGTTTTCAGCTTTCAGACAAAGAAAGTATGGCAGCTAAAAAAGAATTAATTGATAAAAATATTGAAGCGTATAAGGAAGCCTGTGCCGAAAAAGAATTAAGCGGAAGTTTACTCAGTGCAAGTGGCATACCGGTTGATGAAACCATTGAAGCAAGCCGCTTTGCCGATCTGCTTTTAATGTCCAACCACTTGTCTTTTGCTGTTGGCTATGAAGAAGAACCTACAAAATATACAGAAGATGTTCTCTCTGCTGCACAATGCCCGGTATTGGTAATGCCCGATAAGATGCAGGAAATAACGGAAGTGTTTTTTGCTTACAACGGCGGTTTTTCTTCTGTATATGCCATCCGCCAGTTTACACATTTGTTTCCATCCTTCAGAAATAAAAAAGCAACCGTTCTTTATGTAGCCGAAAATGATGATGAAGGGATAGCTCACAAACGATACATCAAGGAATACCTGCAACAGCATTATGAGAACGTGAAATTCAAATTGCTGATTGGGAATCCAACTGCTGCCATACTCTCCCATCTTTCAAAACAAAAAGATTGTATGGTAACATTCGGGGCGTATGGCAGAAGCAAGTTTTCACAGTTCTTTAAAAAAAGCAAAGCAGAGAATATTTTAAAAACATTGGATATGCCTGTTTTTATCACTCATCCTTAAACTTATAAATAATGAAAAAATTTGTAGCAGTTTTTGATGGATATAAAATGTCTAAAAGCACTTTAGACTATGCCATACAGTTAACACAGGCCACTGGCGCACACCTGGTGGGGGTTTTTCTGGATGAGTTCATTTACCGTACCTACAGTGTATCCAAAGTGTACAGAACGTATGAAAAACCGGAAGCGGTAATAAAAGAATTAGATGAAAAAGATAAAAAGAAAAGAGATGCAGCAGTACTCCAGTTTCAGAAAGCCGGTGAAAAAGCAAAAATTAATTTTTCCATTCACAGGGATAAAAACATTGCCATACAGGAGTTGAAGCATGAAAGTATGTTTGCCGACCTGATTATGATCAACGAATATGAAACGTTTACAAAATTTAAGGAAGAACCCCCTACCCGTTTCCTGAAAGATCTGCTGGGCGATGTGCAATGCCCTGTACTGGTGGTTCCGGCTGCTTTTAAACCAATTGATAAAATTGTGCTTTTGTACGATGGCGGACCTTCTGCTTTGTATGCAGTAAAAATGTTCAGCTATTTGTTTGGCAACCTGCAGCATTTGCCCATAGAAGTTTATACCGTAAACGACAGCGCCACAAATCTGCGATTACCGGATAATAAATTAATGAGAGAGTTTATTAAAAGGCATTTCCCAAAAGCAACTTATACTGTTGCCAAAGGCAATGCAGAGGATCAGATAAAGGGATACTTGCGTAACCACAAGGAAAATGAATTGGTAGTGTTGGGCGCCTACCGGCGAAGTGAACTGAGCCGCTGGTTTAAAGCGAGTATGGCTGATATTTTGATGAAAGAATTAGATACGCCTTTGTTTATTGCACACACTAAGTAGTTTTTTAAAAATTAAAACTTACAAAGATGCCTGCCATATCAGAAATAAATATCAGCCAAAGACATATAACTCAGTTCAGCACGGAAGGTATGCCTTCGGTGTATAAAGAACATATTGCTAAAAGAAAAGCGGCTAAACCAAAACAGGCTTTCTCTTCCTTAGGTTTAGCCATCCCTTTTCAACCCTCTATGTGGGATGAAAAATCTATAAAGTTGGTTTGGAGCAATGTTATTGAAATGGTTAAAACAAAATTGAAAAGTCGTTATAGTGAAGAAAGCAGTAGTGAAATACTAAGCAGGTTGGAGAAACTGTTTCCCAAATTAAACTGTAATACGCTCCGTAAAAGCCTGGCTATAATACTTACGCCTGCTGAGGAAAAAATAATTTATCTCAGCTTCCCCGTAAAACCTGTAATATTCTTAAACAAGTCTGTTTCATTTCTTGATTTGGCAGCAAACATGCAACAGGAAGCAGATTTCTATCATTTTGTTTTCAATGAAGATAGTGTAAGCCTGTATGATTATAACAAGAACCAGCTCCACAAAATATTTGAGCAGGTTGACGAATCAGGCTCTGTGAACTTATTTAAAAATGCCTCTGCTGTAATTAAATTAATGAACAGCAATTGTGAAAAACCTGTTTTTGTTACCGGCAGGCCAAACAAGGTTGAGGGATTTTGCAAAAGCTCGTCTTATGCAAAACAATTTTTCACCTTTTTATATCATTCATCACCTTTCAGCAATGAACTAATTCAGTCTTGTGCAAATGAAATCAGCACTCACTGGAGTTATTGGCATTCAAAGTTTACCAAAGGAAAAATTCTGCTTGCTCAAAAAGCAGGTACTTATACCGCCAATATTGATGCAGTGTTAAAAGCACTGGGCAAATGTACAAACGGCTTATTGCTGGTAGATAAAAAACTAAAACATCAACTTCAAAAATCAAATTCAGCCGGTGTTTATTTTCAATTGGAAACTGAGTTTATGCAACAGCTTGAAAAATTTCTTGCAAGAGGTAACCGTATTGAAATTACAGAAACCGGGTTACTGAAAGATATGGGAGGCATTGTATTGCTCCACAATTCAGCACCTGTTTCTTCCGGTGGATCTTCTGACAACAGAGACTTCGAAATTGAAGGAGTGGATAGTTTTTTTTAGTAAAGAATTATTAAGCCATGATAAACTTGTAAAACTATAATAAATGAAAAGAAGTATAAAACTCTTCAGAATAAAAGGCATAATAATTAAGATACACTGGATATTTTTAATTGTACTGGTTTGGGTTATTGCAGCCAATGCAGTGAGTGGCCTTACGTTTAATAATATTATCTGGTCACTGGTTTTTATTGTGCTGGTATTCGGCAGCGTTCTTATTCATGAACTGGCGCATTATTGGACAGCCCGTCACTTTAAAATTTACACAAAAGAAATAGCCTTATTACCTACAGGTGGCATTTCTCATTATGAAAACTTCCCCAAAAGCACAAATGAAATATTGCTGATAAGTCTTGCCGGCCCTCTTATTAATCTTGGTATTGCAGGATTACTGCTGCCTTTCATTCAAGCCCATGAACCAATATGGAAAATTACCAGTCACTTCGATATTATTCATGAAAATGATTTGCTGTACAAACTCCATTTAGTTAACCTGGGACTTTTCGCCATCAACCTTATACCTGCCTTTCCGCTGGATGGTGGACGTATTTTTAGAGCTGTACTCGGATTAAAGATGAATTATTTAAAAGCTACCAGTATTGTTATCATCATTGGTAAAACCATTGCAGCGGTATTTATAATAACCGGTATTATTTACCTCAAACTTTTATTGCCTGTTATAGGCCTGTTGATTTTTGCAGCAGTGCAAACAGAAGAATACAAGCTTCATCTGCGATCCCTGATAAAAGGAATCTCATTTGGCGAAGTAGTGGTAAATGATTACCACAGTTTGCAGGCACATAGCACCGTTCAGGAAGCAATGAATACGCTCATGACCAATCATGTTAAACATTTTTTGGTAATGGAGGGCGGCAAACCCATTGGCACCATTCACCGTATGCAAATCATAAATGAAGCAGCAGAAAAAAACTACAGCCTGCAGGTAAAAAACCTGATGAAAGAAAACTTAGTTTACTTTAATGCAGATGATGATGTAGAAAAAGAATTTAAAATACTGGCAGCCTTTCCTTACAGAAGCTACCCGGTTATGCAGAACAATGTATTTGTAGGGGTGATAAGCCTGATGTGCATTCTGGAATACCTCATGCTTCACAGGCTTACACCAAAAGAACATGAACGGTTAAAAGCATTACTTAGGAAGATTTAAAGTTTCAATGAATTATATAACAACTAAACCATTGTAAGATGAAAAAAATATTAGTCCCAGCCGATTTTTCAACCTGCGCCAATAATGCAGTTGATTTTGCAGTGCAATCAGCCAAAATGCTTCCGGTAGAAGTAACCCTGCTTCATGCATTGGAAATAAAGGGCAATATTTATACAGATACGATGGGAGTAAACAGGGAGTTTAACCAATCCGTACAGGATGAAGTGGAAAATAAATTAGCGCAGCTTAAAAGTATTATTGAACAAACAGAAGGAATCATTGTAAATACGTATGTATATAAAGGTTCGGTAAATGAAGCCATTCTGCAGGCAGCAGATGATACCAATATTGACCTGATAGTTATGGGCACATTTGGTGCAAGCGGCCTGAAAGAAAAAATATGGGGCAGCAAAACTGCTGCACTGATTGGTATAAGCAATGTACCGGTTATGGTAATACCTTATGAATACAAATGGAAGAAACCGGAAAAATTTTTAATGGCTACCAATCATTTTGAAGAAGGACAAGCTATTATGGATTTAATTTTTGAACTGGCTGATTTATACATGGCGCAGGTGCAGGTTGCCGTATTTACAGATGAGGATGATGATAAAGCAGCAACCTTCCTGGAGCATACACGTACACTTCCCCATTATGAAAAAATGCTGAAAGAGCAGTATAAAGAAGATACGCTTACTGCCATCCGTCTTTTTGGGAAAGAGTTTGAAGAAACCCTGCAGAAGCATATTGAAGAAAATGAAATTGACATACTGGCGATGGTTACCTACCCAAGAAGCAATTTCCTGGACAAACTTTTTCATCCCAGCATGACCAAACGGATGAGCTATCATACAAAAATTCCTTTGCTCGTTATTCCCGGTAAATAAAAATATTAATACTAATGAGAACTTATAATTTATTAATGGGACAGACAACTTTGGTAAACAATAACAGAAAGATTATTTAATAACGATGGTTCTTAAAGCCCCTCCTTTGGAGGGGTTTGGGGAGGTCATAAATTTTAGAATATGCAACGAATATTAGTACCAACCGATTTTTCACCCACTGCTGAAAAAGCATTCCACTTTGCGTTGGATATTGCAACAAAATCCAAAGGCACAGTTATTCTCTATCATGTTTACACGCCGGTTGAAAGTGCGTTCATTGATTCAGAACAAAAAAGAAAACTGTATAATACACAAACAGAAACCAACCTTGCAAAACGCCTGCAACGGCTTGCAAAGAAAGTAACAGCCCATACTGCTGCTGTACCTGTTTCAACCGTTTTAGGCCGTACGCCAATCATTGATAATATTCTTGGTTTTGCAGAACACAACCAGGTTACCCTGATAGTAATGGGTACACAGGGAGTGAGTGGATTAAAGAAAACAATTATAGGATCTGTAGCTGCACGCATTGCAGAAAAAACGGATATACCTGTACTGCTTGTTCCTGAAAAATTCGAATGGAAAGAACCGGAGCAGATTGTTTTTGCCACCAATTACCAGAAAGCAGATAAGCAGGCATTATCAATGATACTTTCACTGGCAAAGATTTATGGTGCAGCAGTTACTATTGTGCACCTGTACAAAGTGTATGCAATGGAAAAAGAAAAAGAGCAAACTGATTTTGATACGTACGCCTATTCCCTGCAAAGGGAATTCAGTGATGTAAAACTTCATTTTCAACTGCTTGAATCATCTTCCGTTACTGAAACAATGGAAAATCTTGATAAAAAAATACCGTATGATATGATGACAATGGTGCGGCGTAAAAAAAACTTTCTCGAAAAATTCTTTATAAAAAGTTTTACAACAAATATGGCGTATATAACCAACCGGCCATTGTTGATTGTGCCCGATGAAGAAGAATAAACAGTGCAGAAATCATTATGAACATTTAAACGTAAAACCATGAATGCATATATCATCCCATTTAATAAAATAAATCTTACTCACCTGCCCGAAGTAGGTGGTAAAAATGCATCGCTGGGTGAAATGTTTAATAAACTTCATCCGTTAGGCATAGAAGTGCCGGATGGTTTTGCCATAACCGTTGAAAGCTACCGTCAATTTCTGTTGCATAATAAACTTACGGATACACTCAAACAATTATTGAATACGACTGACGGCAAATCACTTTCCAATCTTCCGGAAATTGCTTTGCAATGCAGAACATTGGTAACAAATGCAGTGCTGCCTGATGAAGTAAAAAAAGAAATCATAGAGGCATACCGTCTGTTGTCGGGGAATCAAACTGATTTATCCGTTGCAGTACGCAGCAGCGCAACGGCAGAAGATTTACCAACTGCCAGCTTTGCCGGGCAACATGATTCATTTCTTAATATTCGTGGCGAAGAAAATTTATTAAGTGCAGTGCATAAATGTTATGTGTCCTTATTTAACGACCGTGCAATAAAATACCGGATTGATAATGGCTTTGATCACATGCAGGTGGGTTTATCGGTAGGTGTGCAGTACATGGTACGTTCAGATGAAGGTTGTGCAGGTGTTATTTTTACGATTGACCCCGAAAGTGGATTTAAAAATGCCATCTATATAACAGGCGCCTGGGGCTTGGGAGAAAATGTGGTGCAGGGAGCCGTAACGCCTGATGAATATTGGGTGTTTAAGCCTACGCTGGCACAGGGAAAGAACGCCATCATAAGCAGAAATAAAGGAGAGAAGGAACATACGATGGTATATGATGAAACGGGTGAAACAGGAAGGCCAATTAAAAATATTGACACTCCTTTATATAAGCGAACTGCATGGATTTTATCGGACAGTGAAGTGTTGCAATTAGCCAAATGGAGTTATGAAATTGAAAAACATTACGGGCTTGCAATGGATATTGAATGGGGCAAAGATGGCATCAACAATAAAATATACATTCTCCAGGCAAGGCCCGAAACCGTTCATTCGCAAAAAGAACATGGCAGGGTTTATACCTATAAGCTGAAAGAAAAAGGAAAGGTTATTTGCAAAGGAAAAGCGGTTGGTAAAAAAATAATCAGTGGCCGTGCCTGTATTATTCACTCCCTCAGCGAAGCACATAAACTGCAGCAGGGCGATATATTAATTGCAGACATTACCAACCCCGACTGGAATTCGCTTTTACGAAAAGCGGTAAGCATTGTAACCAACAAGGGTGGCCGTACCAGTCATTCAGCCATTGTGGCCCGTGAGTTAGGCATTGCAGCAATTGTAGGCACGGGCAATGCCACACAGGTAATTAAGGATGGGCAGATGATTACAGTAGCTAATATGGAAGGTGATGAAGGTAATGTGCTGGAAGGTAATGTGCCGTTTGAGGTGCTTACTGATGATTTATCAAAAGTTCCGAAAGTGGAAACCACTCCCCTCTTTATACTGGCCGACCCTGGCAGGGCTTTTGAACTCTCTCACTATCCTGCGAAAGGCGTTGGCCTGTTGCGGATGGAATTTATTATCAACAACAGCATCCTTATTCACCCAATGGCGTTGGTGCAGTTTGACCAATTGCCGGAAAGCCCTGTAAAAAATACCATTGCACAAATGACAACGGGTTACAAAAGTAAAAGCGAATATTTTGTTCATCAATTGGCTGAATCCATTGCAAAAGTGGCGGCAGCATTTTATCCCAACGAAGTGATTTTGCGGATGAGTGATTTTAAAACCAATGAATATGCTTCACTTATTGGCGGGCAATTTTATGAACCAAAAGAAGAAAATCCCATGATAGGTTTTCGTGGTGCATCCCGGTATTACGACCCACGGTATTTGCCTGGCTTTGGATTGGAATGTGAAGCAGTTTTGAGAGTAAGAAATGAAATGGGTTTAACGAACGTAAAAGTGATGATTCCTTTTTGCCGCACCATTCAGGAGGCAAATAATGTTTTGCAAACAATGGAATCATTCGGGTTGAAACGTGGTGAAAACAAACTGGAGGTTTATGTGATGATTGAGATACCCAGCAATGTGATATTGGCCGATAAGTTTGCACAACTCTTTGATGGTTTTTCCATTGGCTCCAACGACCTCACACAATTAACACTGGGGCTCGACAGGGATTCAGAAATAGTGAGCCATCTCTTTGATGAAAATAACGAAGCGGTAACAACTTTAATTGCACAGGCTATTGCCGCAGCAAAAAATGCAGGTATCAAAATAGGATTGTGCGGTCAGGCGCCAAGTGATTTTCCGGAGTTTTCGCAGTTCCTGGTTGAACAGGGTATTGATTCTATTTCCTTTACTCCCGATGCGTTGATTAAAGGAATTGAAAATATTTCAAAGGCTGAACTGACAATGAGTGTAATAAAATAATTTTCTATAATAATCAAAAAAAAGGAGACACAAATGGACACATTAACTTTCTACATTATTGGTGCTGTATTATTTATTTTCTTCAGCGGTGTAAGAATAATTAGACCCACACAAAGAGGTTTGATAGAACGGCTGGGTAAATACCGAAAGTTCGGCAATCCCGGGTTTCACTGGATTATACCGGTAATTGACAGGATGTTTTTGGTAAACATTACAGAACAGATGGTGGATGCTGAACCACAGGAAATCATTACCAATGATAACCTGAATGCCAGTGTAGATGCCATGGTTTATTATAAAGTACTGGAGGAAGAAGAAAACGTAAAGAATTCCCAGTACCATGTGTATGATTATAAATTGCAGATTGTTAATCTTGCAAGAACAACACTCAGGAACATCATAGGAACACTCACTTTAAAATCAGCCAACAGCGAAAGAAATAAAATAAATTCTGAGTTTCACAGAACGCTTTCCGATGAAACAAAAAACTGGGGAATTACCATTGTACGCACTGAACTGAAACAGATAGACCCGCCTAAAGATGTGCAGGAAACCATGAATAAGGTGGTAAAAGCAGAGAATGAGAAAATTGCCGCTATTGATTATGCCACCGCAGCAGAAACCGTTGCCGATGGTGTAAAACGGGGCAAAATAAAAGAAGCGGAAGGTTATAAGCAATCAAAAATATTGCATGCCGAAGGTGAAGCTGAAGCCATTAAATTAGTAAATGAAGCTGCTGATAAATACTTTATTGGCAATGCCCAATTATTAAAGAAGCTGGAAACAGTAGAAGCTTCACTTAAGACCAATGCAAAAATTGTTATTCCAACAGGAACAGAGTTGGTAAACGTAATTGGAGAAATGGCCGGTGTGTTGCCGCTGAAGTCATAATTACTTCAGGGTTGCCAACTTTGAAAAGATTATTAATAAGCAATAAGCGGATTATGAAAAATTGGCAACCCTTTAAAAAAGTTTAATAACGATTTTTTAAAAAAAAAATTATGGAACCAACATTCAAAAACAAAGTAGCCCTTGTAACGGGCGGCTCATTCGGTATCGGCAGGGCCACTGCCATTGCATTTGCAAAAAAAGGAGCAAGGGTTGTGATTGCCGATTGGATAGAAGACAATGAAACATTAAATTATATCAAAGATTCCGGTGGCGAAGCAATCTTTATTAAATGTGATGTGTCAAAAACTGCCGATGTAAAAACGATGGTGGATAAAACTATTTCTACATTCGGGCGGGTGGATTACGCATTTAATAATGCAGGTATTGAAGGAGCAATGGCTCCTGCACAGGATTGTACAGAAGACAACTGGGACAAAACCATTGGCATCAACCTGAAAGGTACCTGGCTCTGCATGAAATATGAAATTCCTGAAATGCTTAAACAGGGCAAAGGCGTTATCGTCAACTGCGCTTCTGTTGCCGGGCTGGTGGGGTTCCCCGGCTTACCAGCTTATGTTGCATCAAAACACGGTATGATAGGATTAACAAAAACATCTGCATTGGAATGCGCTAAACTCGGAATAAGGGTGAATGCTGTTTGCCCCGGGGCAATAAAAACTCCAATGATTGACAGGATTACCGGAAACAAGAAAGAAGTGGAAGAACAGTTTGCAGGCATGGAACCCATTGGGCGTCTTGGTCAGCCCGAAGAAGTTGCTAATGCAGTAATATGGCTTTGCTCAGATGAAGCATCATTTGTAACCGGGCATGCAATGGCAGTAGATGGCGGGTGGGTTGCACAGTAAGCATACAAATATTAGTAACAACAGAAACGTAAAATCACTGCATGGATGGGTTATTGAAAGGAATCTTAAAACGTATTACTTCACATAAAATTTTTGGCAGAACATTCAAGTGTTTTTTGCAAAAGAAGATATTAATACTATTTCTTTCAATCCCCCCCCCTGTGCATTGATAAAGGAATTGAAAATATTTCAAGTCCTTTGAAAACAATTACAAATAAAATAACATGAACATAAGAATTCAATCAATAGGTTTTACAGTTAAAGAAAAGTTGACCGGGTTTATAAAGGAGAAAACAGAAAAGCTGTTTCGTACTTACCACAATATTATCAGTTGCGAAGTAGTTTTAAAAACTGATGAATCAGATACAAACGAAAATAAAATTTGTGATATACGGTTAATCATTCCCGGAAATGATTTGCTGGCCAGGGGCCAATGCAAAACATTTGAAGAAGCCGCCATGCAGGCCATTGAGGCTTTGCAAAAACAAATTGAAAAAAGAAAAACAAAAACAATGCAAAGATAAAATCATAAAACAGGGTATTATGGGGCCATCATGGTAATATCATTGATTTTGGCACTGCTTCTGAATGAAATGCCGTTTTACTTAATTTGTTCATTCATTTGCTGTTTAACAGAATGAATACAAATCAAAATTCACCTGCATCACCAAAACTCATTTTTTCCCGTGGCAGAGGTAAAAGAAATACTTTGCAGCTAATAAAACTGAAAGAACAGGAAACATTGAACAGACAATAAGCTATCTCAAAAGTCGTCATTGCGAACATAGTGAAGCAATCTGTAATAATTAAGATTGCTTCGTTCCTCGCAATGACGTTAATTTTGAAGTTTCAACCTTCTGAAAACGACTTTTGAGATAGCTTGTAATTAATTTATTTTAAAACAAAAAACCGGAAAGTTATCTTTAGAATCATGAAGAAGATTTTTTCAGTAATTCCATAAGACTATATGAGCCCGGTTTGGAGACAAATAATCATTCAGTCTGTTCTTCGCCAAAAAAATAAAAAATCAGGTGAACAGAAAAGCTATTCAAACTACGAAATAGCCAAGGAACTTCGTAAACTGAAAATTACTGTTAAAAGATTTTTAGTTGATATGTTTCTTATTTCTATGGGAGTACTATCAGCCGGGTTTGGATTAAGGGGTTTCCTGCTGCCCAACAAATTTATTGATGGCGGTGCAGTTGGTATTTCATTATTAATAGCTGAGTTAACCGCCCTCTCCTTACCCATTCTTTTAATTATCGTTAATGCCCCTTTTATTATTCTGGGGTACAGAATAATCAGTAAAGGGTTTGCCATAAAAACAGCTATCGCTATAGCTGCCCTGGCTTTGGCAGTTGCATTTATTCCCTATCCGCAAATAACACAGGACAAACTTTTAATAGCAATTTTCGGCGGCTTCTTTTTAGGACTTGGGATTGGGCTTGCAGTAAGAGGCGGCGGGGTAATTGACGGAACAGAAGTACTTGCCATCAGCCTCACACGGCGGTTGAGTATGACAGTTGGTGATATTATACTGATCATCAACATAATTATTTTTTCGGTTGCTGCTTATGTTTTATCTGTTGAAACAGCGCTTTACTCCATACTCACTTATTTATCTGCTTCCAGAACTGTTGATTTTGTAATTGAAGGTATTGAAGAATATACCGGTGTTACAATCATTTCCGTAAAAGCAGAAGAAATACGAAAAATGATTGTTGATAATATGGGTCGTGGGGTAACCACTTACAAAGGGGAAAAAGGATATGGAAAATCAGGGCATAACGAAGGGAATATTAAAATTGTTTATACAGTAATTACCCGGCTGGAGGTTGCTAAATTAAATGCAGAAATTGAAAAAATAGACTCCGATGCATTTGTAATTATGAGCAGTATTAAAGATACCAAAGGAGGCATGATAAAAAAGCGGCCATTAAAAAACTAAGGAGAGCATAACAAACAACCTTAAACTGATAAATGAATAATTTATATCTCAACATTCTCGGCTTTACCTTATGTGCTGGAGTTATTGTTTTCAGCGGCACAAAGCTGGCTAAGTACGGCGATAAAATCGCCGACCTCACAGGATGGGGCAAAGCCTGGGTAGGACTTATTTTAATGGCATCCGTTACCTCATTGCCGGAGCTGATAACCGGTATAAGTGCCGTTGCCATTGTTAAAGCTCCCGACCTTGCTGCCGGAGATATTTTTGGCAGTTGTGTTTTTAACCTGCTCATACTTTCTGTACTGGATGCCCGGATAAAACAGCCATTATTCTCAATGGTTAAATCAAGCCACATAGTTGCCGCAATTTTTGGGATTATTTTATTAACGGTGGCGGGCATGGCCATTTTTCTGTCGCATGAAATTCCATCTGTGCTATGGATAAGCAGTTTTACATTTGTTTTGTTTGGAATTTACTTAGCAGCAGTATGGGGTATTTTTAAATATGAACATGCTGCACTAATTGAATCACCTCCTGTAATTGAAACACACTCTCCTTCCCGATCTGCCGACCTTAAAAAAGCAATCGGCGGATATGCCATCAATGCACTGATAGTAATCGGCGCTGCTGTATTCCTTCCTTATTTTGGTGAGCATATTGCATCACACACAGGTTTGGGCAATTCATTTTTTGGTACGCTGTTTATTGCCGCCGCCACTTCTTTGCCGGAACTGGTAGTATCATTGGCTGCATTGCGAATGGGTTCATTGGACATTGCTGTAGGAAATTTATTGGGCAGCAATGTATTCAATATGTTTATCCTGGGCGTTGATGATGTCTTTTACAGGGAAGGCTCTTTATTTAAAGATATTTCTCCTTCTCATTTATTATCTGTTTTTGTCACTATCATTATGACAGCAGTTGTTGGCCTGGGCCTGCTCTTTAAACCAAAGAAAAAACAATTCTGGCTTTTCAGCATTGATACTTTTATTATTATTATTTTATACATAGCGCTTATTATATACTTATTCATAAAAAAATAAATGAAAAGTATTTTAAAACCCTTTATTATAAATCTTGAACATGAGTAATATTAAATTATTTCAAAGCAAACAAATACGTTCTGTATGGAATGAATCTGAACAAAAATGGTATTTTTCTGTACAGGATGTTGTTGAAGTACTTACTGACAGTAGTGATGTAAAGCAATACATTAAGAGAATGTTAAGTCGTGATGAACAGCTTAAAGGCAACTGGGGTACAATTTGTACCCTGGTTGAAATGGAAGCTGCTGACGGCAGAAAAAGGAAGATTCAGGCAGCGGATACTAAAGGACTATTGCGAATTATTCAGTCTATTCCTTCACCCAAAGCAGAACCGTTTAAACTTTGGTTGGCACAGGTGGGTTCCGACAGGTTAGATGAAATTGAAAACCCCGAACTGGCAACACAACGCACAAGAGAATTATACAAACTTAAAGGATACCCCGATGATTGGATTGAAAAGCGGATGCGTAGCATCGCTATCAGGGAAGAACTAACGGGTGAATGGAAAACCAGGGGTGTAAAAGAACAAAAGGAATATGCAATCCTCACCGCAGAAATTTCAAAAGCAACATTTGGTTTAACCCCCACTCAATACAAAAAAGTAAAGGGATTAAAAAGACAAAACCTGCGTGACCACATGAACGACCTTGAATTAATATTTTCTATGCTTGACGAAGCTTCAACAACAGAAATTGTAAAGACAAAAAACCCGAAAGGATTTGTAGAAAATAAAATAGCTGCAAAACAAGGCGGGTCAGTTGCAGGTAAAGCAAGGAAAGACCTTGAAACTAAAACAGGCAGGAAATAGTATCACCCGAAAACTATTTACCAAAAGCAAAGAAGAATAAGGAATTAAATAAAGGGAAAAATAAATAACCATGCAAAAATAGAAACCCTTTTTGCAAGCAATAAAAAATCTATAAAAATTGAACGATATGAACTGGCATTTACTTAATCAACAGGAGCTATTAGAGATGCTCGGCGCTAAACCGGGTGGTTTGCAACAAGTGGATGTTGATGAAAAATTAATTACTCATGGCCCCAATGAATTAATCCGTGAAAAGAAAAAACCTTTGTGGTTAAAGTTCCTGAAACAGTTCCAGGATTTTATGATAATCGTATTGATGGCTGCTGCTGTTATATCGGGCATCATGGGCGATGTAACAGATACGCTTATTATTTTACTCATTGTAATCATCAATGCCATCATTGGTTTTGTGCAGGAATACCGGGCCGAAAAAGCGGTGGAAGCGTTGCGTAATATGGCAGCGCCTAATGCTACGGTGATGAGGGATGGAAATATCAGGATTATTTCTGCAAAAGAATTAGTGCCGGGAGATAAAGTATTATTAGAGGCCGGGCAAATAGTACCTGCTGACATCCGTTTATTAGAAGTACACAGCCTTAAAATGCAGGAAGCAGCATTAACAGGTGAATCACACGATGTAGAAAAACATACCGGTGAATTGGAAGGAGAAGATATGCCACTCGGCGACCGGAAAAATCTTGCTTTTAAAGGAACATTCATTACCAATGGCCGTGGAATTGGAATCGTTGTTCAAACCGGAATGGAAACAGAGATGGGTAAAATTGCCCGGATGCTTGCCGGTGAAGATAACACCACTCCTTTGCAAAAGAGAATGACGGAGTTTGGAAAAAAATTATCCCTTGTTGTATTGGGAATTTGTGTTGTAATTTTTGTAACAGGTTATTTGCGTGGCGAAGAACCGCTGCGATTATTGCTTACCACTATTTCTTTAGCAGTAGCGGCAATACCCGAAGCATTACCGGCTGTCATCACCATCTCCTTAGCATTTGGCGCAAAAAGAATGGTAAAGCGCCAGGCACTTATCCGCAAATTACCGGCTGTAGAAACTTTGGGTTCTGTTACTTATATCTGTACAGATAAAACTGGAACGCTGACGCAGAATAAAATGCAGGTTGAAAAATCGGTACCGGTAAATAATACTACCGGCGATGAAGTCAATCAGCTTTTATTATTGAACATGGCGCTGAGTAATGATGTGCATATAAATGAAGAAGGAAAAGCAGTTGGCGATTCCACTGAATTAGCATTGTATGAATATGCTGCTGCTCAACAATTTCTTAAAAATGAATTGCAGAATAAATATCCCCGTGTTGCTGAAATACCTTTTGATTCCGTTCGCAAATGTATGAGTACGCTGCACCGCTACGAAAACAAACATATATTATTGGTAAAAGGAGCATTGGAATCTTTATTGGAACGTTCTTCTTTGCAGGAAGAGTCTTACATGAAAGATTTGCATCAGCAAACAGAAGCAATGGCTGCCGAAGGTTACCGTGTATTGGCACATGCCTATCGCTGGGTTGATGATTTTTCAACACAAACAGCTATCAATGATTTAGAAAATAATTTAACCATCATCGGGCTTACAGGCATCATGGATCCGCCACGGTTAGAAGCTGCACAGGCAATAGCCGATTGTTATTCTGCAGGCATACAACCCGTAATGATTACCGGCGACCATCCTGAAACAGCACGAAGCATTGCATCCAAAATTGGTATTTTAAAGAAAAAAGATGAGAACAATAAATATGCAGTTATTACCGGCAAAGAATTAACACAACTAAATTGGGAAGATTTTTTAAGCCGGGTGGAAAAAATAAGGGTGTATGCAAGAGTATCGCCGGAACAAAAATTACACATTGTAAAAGCCCTGCAGGAAAAAGGACAGTTTGTTGCTATGACAGGCGATGGTGTTAATGATGCACCGGCATTAAAAAATGCAGATATAGGTGTGGCCATGGGTATTACCGGTACAGATGTTTCAAAAGAAGCGGCTCACATGATTTTATTGGATGATAATTTTGCCACTATTGCAAAAGCAGTGAGGGAAGGCAGAAGGATTTTTGATAACATACGCAAATTCATTAAATACACACTCACTTCCAATGCCGGTGAAATTTGGGTAATATTTTTAGCGCCGTTTGTGGGGCTTCCTATTCCATTATTACCGGTACATATATTATGGATAAATTTAGTAACCGATGGGTTGCCGGGCCTTGCACTTTCCAGTGAAAAATCAGAAAAAGATATTATGCAACGGCCACCCCGCCACCCCAAAGAAAGCATATTTGCAAATGGATTGGGTGTACATGTGATGTGGGTGGGATTATTGATGGGCGCCTTATCCCTGGG